>NZ_JAAHGT010000688.1 GCF_010672385.1 Okeania sp. SIO2F4 | reverse complement strand
TAGCTGCCAATTGCTCTTTCCAGTGAGCTAACCAACCAGCTACACGACAATAGCAAATATTGGTGTAAATAAATCACTAGATATTCCTAATTTTCGATAAACAAGACCAGAGTAAAAGTCCACATTTGGGTAAATACCTTTATGGCCTAGTTTTTCATCTACAACCTTTTCCATCTCCAAAGCGATTTCATAATATTTGTCGTAGCCAAACTTGTCAAATAATTCTACTGCTAGTTGCTGAAGGATAATTGCTCTTGGGTCCTTCACTTTATAGACTCGGTGACCAAAACCCATAATTTTTGCCTTAGTCTCAAAACATTTTTCTAGATATGGTCTAACATTTTCTACCGAACCAATTTCAGATAACATACTAATTACATCTTCATTTGCTCCTCCATGTAGTGGTCCTGCGAGAGTTCCCACTGCTGAAGCTATAACTCCGTAGGGATCCGTCAAGGTAGAAGAAGTTACCATTGCGGAGAATGTAGAAGCATTAATAGTATGTTCAGCATGGAGAGTCAGACAAACATCAAATACTTTTGCTGCTAATGGATCGGGTTCCCGTTCATTTAGCATATATAAGAAGTTGGCTGCATAGTCCAAATCATCTCTTGGCTGTACAGGATCGTTACCATGACGCATCAACTCAAAGGCAGCTACCATGGTAGGGATTTTGGCCAGTAGCCTGACTACTGCTGTCCTAATATATTCTGGGTTATCAAGAGCACGACGAGAATAAAATAAACCCAGAGCTGCTGCTGAAGTCTGTAGAGCATCCATAGGATGTCCAGTTTCTGGGAAACATTTCATCATGTCCCGAATTCTATATTTGATTCTTCTATGATAGCGAATGTCATGCTCAAAGATTTCCAATTCTTCTTTGCTAGGAAGATAGCCCCAAATCAACAAATATGCTGTTTCGAGAAAAGAACTCTTTTTTGCCAATTCTTCAATATTAATGCCTCGGTATTCCAATATGCCTTTTTGTCCATCGACGTAGCTGACACTTGATTGGGTAGCGGGAACACCTTCTAAACCAGGCTTAAATTCTATGCAGACGACGGACATGACGATCCCCTTTACTTAGATATGAATATACTCAAGCTACATTATCAAGTAGTTTAGTTGTGTTGTTGTTTTAACAATAAAATATTAATAATTTTGGTTAATCCAGTATAAATCTTGGCGGTGTCAACCAAAACATTTGACTATTGCCTACTGGTGAACCAACTGACCCTAAGGAAACACCTATCACGCCAGCTTTTTTAAGTATTAATACTTGCCTAGCTTCTCCCCATATCAGAATTTCTGCCCAGTTTGCTAAGTCTGGTTGATGGCCTACCAAGGCTAATTCTCTATTTGCTTGAGGTTGCCATGTTTCTAGCCATTGTAGCCAGAGATTAATATCTCCACCAGGAGCTAGAGGTGAAAATTCTTCTACTTTGGAACTTAATTTATTAGCTTGAAAAATTTTAGCTGTTTGATTTGCTCTAACTAAGGGACTGGTGAGAATTAGATTGAAATGAAGACCTAGTTGTTTGAATTTTTGAGCAATTTTGTGAGTTTTGCGATCGCCTACTTCTGTCAAAGGACGTTCTGCATCTGTGACATAGTTTTCTGCATCAGCGGCTATACCGTGACGAATGAAATAAACATTTGTACTCATAAATCACTATTATACCCATCTTTAGTTTGATTATCACTTTACTGTAGAAAAGTCAACCTTTACAGGTACAAAGCAGGTACAAAGAGTTAATAAATAGGGTTATTTGAATGAAAACCCTGACATTGACATCATCCCGATGCTGCACTTGCGTGACAGCGAGGGATTCCTAACCATCGCTGATTAGGGTTTCTGCTGCCTCTTTAAGGGGAAAAAAGAAAAAATTTTTCATGATTAGTCAATCCTATCCGTTTTCAAGAAGAGGTAATTATTAATTATTAATTATTAATTATTAATTGTTGAAAGATAGGTATTTTCGATACAAAAAAACCCTGCACTCAGATGGGCAGGGTTTTCACAGACCAATCACATATTTTTGCCATTCTTTGTTGTTACCACTTTTAACGTGTTTAGTCAATTCAAAGTAAAGGCCACTATGGGGTTTTCGAGGCGGATAACGCAAAGTCATATTAGCCTCTCTTGGGGTACGACTTCCTTTTCGTACATTGCACCGAACACAAGCAGTCACAAGGTTTTCCCAAGTATCACCACCACCACGCGATCGCGGTACTACATGATCTAAGGTCAAATTATCACCCTTATAATCACAGTATTGACAAGAATGACCATCTCGGTGCATAATATTTCGGCGCGTCAAAGGAATGTCTTTGTAAGGAACTCGGACATAGTACCGCAGTCGGATGACTGTAGGTAGGGGAATATCAGGGAGGATATATACCCCGTTGTGTTCAATCTGCTCCGCTTTACCTTTGAGCAACAAGACGATCGCTCGTCGCCAACTCGTGATATTGAGCGGTTCGTAAGAAGCGTTCAACACTAAAACATTGGCCATTGATATTTCTGAAAAGAGAATATTTTCTCAGATATTAGCACAATTGACATTTTTAGGGACAAAAGTTTAGATTTAAGCAGTTTTTCACCAAATTTATTAGGTGAAAAAATATCTTTTTTTATTTTTTTAAAAATAATCTTTTTGATTTCCTATATACAACCTGATTTTGTAAATTTGGGCAGTAGATTATTTAATAAATAAAAAATTTAACTTATTGAGGAGTGAGTGAAAATGTTGAGCTGGGAAAATACCTCTTTTAAAACTCTGGCAACAGAAAGTTTAAATCAGGGAGCAATAGAAAGTGATGTTTATGGAGGTATTTGTCAAAGAGCATGGGTAGAAATTAACGATTCGGCATTGACCTATAATGTTCGACAGCTTAAGAGTCTTTTATCAGCTAAAACTCAATTAATGGGAGTAGTAAAAGCGGATGCTTATGGACATGGAGCGTGTAAGGTATCTCAGACTATTTTAGAAGCTGGTGCAGATTGGTTGGCAGTGGCAACAGTTCCAGAAGGAATAGAATTAAGGTTAGCTGGAATTGAAGCACCAATTTTAATTTTAGGAGCAACAGATAGACCAGAACAAATTCAAGCGATCGCTCACTGGCAACTACAACCAACTATTTGTACGCCTCAACAAGCTTTAGTTTTCTCAGAAACTCTTTCCTATTACACTCAAGCAATGCCAATACATCTCAAGTTGGATACAGGAATGTCTCGTTTGGGAACACCTTGGCAACAAGCAGTAGAATTTGTACAATTTGTGCAGGGGTTACCAAATTTAAAAATTGCTAGTATTTATTCTCATTTCGCTACAGCAGATAACTTAGACCAGACAGTGATGAGACAACAGCATGAAAGGTTTGAGGAAGCAATAGGTTTGTGTGGTATTAGAGGAAAGGGTTTTTCTGGTGATGTACGACTTCATTTAGCTAACTCGGCAGCAACTTTAACTGACTCTGCTTTGCACTACGATATGGTGAGGGTAGGTTTAGCTATTTATGGTCTGTATCCAGCACCTCATCTACAGGAGAAAATTGACTTAAAACCAGCAATGCAAGTAAAAGCTAGAGTAACACAAGTCAAAACTATTGAAGCAGGTACTGGTGTTAGTTATGGTTATCAGTTTATTGCTCCAAAGCAGATGCGTTTAGCAGTGGTGGGTATTGGTTATGCTGACGGTGTACCTCGTAACCTTTCTAATAAGATGAAAGTCATTGTGCGCGATCGACTAATTCCACAAGTGGGAGCTATTACAATGGATCAGTTGATGTTGGATGTGAGTGCTATTCCCGATCTAGAAACAGGTGAAGTGGTAACTTTATTGGGAGAAGTTGGTAAAAATCAAATTTCTGCTGAAGACTGGGCAAATACTTTAGGAACTATTTCCTGGGAAATTCTTTGTGGTTTTAAGAATAGGTTGCCTCGTGTAGCAGTTTAGAAATATTTGGTAGAAAATTCCTGCATAGTAATGGACATAAAATGTTGTCCGCAGCGAGGTGGTAGTCAAACAAGTTAATCTTCAACAGAAAGCATAAACTTAGCCGAAGCAATCTCATAATAACTAGAAAGATTGCTTCGGGGGGTTTAACGTTGAGCAGACAAAAATAATTGCTTTTGCCGTCCCCCTTGCAATGACGTAAAATGTTGTCCGCACCTCGGCGGTGGTCAAACAAGTTAATCTTCAACAGAAAGCATAAACTTAGCCGAAGCAATCTCATAATAACTAGAAAGATTGCCACGGGGGGTTTAAGGTTGAACAAAGTCAAATAATTGCTTTTGGCGTCCCCCTCGCTGCGGACGTAATCAAAACTCTAATATTGTCCGCACCTCGGCGGTAGTTAAACAAGTTAATCTTCAACAGAAAGCATCAAGTTAGCCGAAGCCATCTCATAATTTGAGAGATTGCCACGGGGGGTTTAATGTTGAACAAGGGAAAATAATTGGTTTTCCCGCCCCCCTCGCTGCGGACGTAATCAACTAACTAATGACTGATAACTGAAACTGCATATCTTCCTGGAAACTAGAAATATAATAGATGAAAATTTCTAGTTGTGAGGCAAGGGTTAAATCTATGGTTGCTCCTAAGAGATGGTTGTCTATTCTAAGTGTTAATAGTCTGATGTTATTTAATGTCAGTTTTCCTGTATTAATGTTGCCTAATATTGTTAATGGGGCAGAAGTTATTGTTCAGACAGACAAGAGTGCTGAGGCAGAAAGATTATTGCAACAGGGATTAGAACTATTAAAACAAGGAACAGCAGAATCTTGGAGACAAGCTATAGCTAAATTGGAAGAGGCACTATTACTATATACGAAAATGGGCAACCTGGGTGGAGAAGCAGCTACACTTATTGGTATTGGTCGTGTCTACGATGGCTTAGGAGAAAAACAGAAAGCGCTTAATTACTACCAGCAAGCTTCAGCTATAATACAACAACTACGCCCTGCCGAGGGCGTAGTTATGGCTCCTACCAATGCTGAGGCAGCAAGATTATTGAAACAGGGATTAGAGCTAAATAAGCAAGGCACAATAGAATCTCGGAGGCAAGCTATAACTAAATGGGAAGAAGCACTATTACTATATAGGAAAACGGGTAACCTGATTTGGGAAGCAAGCACTCTCAATAATATTGGTGGTATCTATAGTGAATTAGGAGAAAAGCAGAAAGCTCTCAATTACTACCAGCAAGCTTTACCTCTATTTCAGCAAGTAGGTAATAAAGGTGGGGAAGCAGGTGTTCTC
>NZ_JAAHGT010000687.1 GCF_010672385.1 Okeania sp. SIO2F4 | reverse complement strand
ATTCATAACTAGCATCATTTGTCGTATTTCATATAAAGCGTTGACAAACTTGCCTCACAAGTTGATAATATAGCAATTCTCATCTCTGAGTCAGATACAAAGTTCTGGAGTTTTAGGGAATTGGAAACAGAGAACAAAGGACATAAAAGAAGGAAAACCAGGGTATCTCACAAAGAGTGAGAAAGATAATATACCACAGAACCATTTTATTAAGGAGATTAACATGGATATTGTTCGTTTAATTTGTGCGATTTTTTTACCACCCCTTGGCGTATTTCTACAAGTAGGTTTTGGCGGTCAATTTTGGTTGAATATTCTTTTGACTTTACTGGGTTATATCCCTGGAATTATTCACGCTGTTTGGATTATTGCTAAAAGATAAATAGTTATTGTATTTTAGGTGGTAATATCCAGCTATTTCTGCCCAAGTTACCACCTACTATCTTATTATCCATTTAACCTTAAACCTTCTTCAATAAATTAAATAGAGGTTACTAAAGTTCAGAAATTTTACTTATATATGAATGAAATAATCAATATAATTATTAATGGATTAAAAGATGTCCTTGAAAGTACCGTAAAAATAATACCAGCCATACTAATAGCATTAATTATTATTTTTTTAACTCGCTATGCAGCAAAATTACTTCGGAACCTCGCTCAACAGGTAGGAAAGCGTGCAACTCGTAGTAAATCCTTACAAATTTTACTTGCAAAAACTACCCATGTGGGTACTTGGGTAATAGGAGTTATTATTGCTTGTGTTATTGCTTTTCCCGGTTTAAAACTAGGAGATATTATTGCCACATTAGGTCTTGGTTCTGTTGCAGTTGGTTTTGCATTTCAAGACATATTTAAAAATTTTCTAGCAGGAATATTACTCTTATTACAAGAGCCATTTCGCATCGGCGACCAAATAATAGTTGATAAGTATGAAGGTACTGTAGAACAAATTGATATTCGGACTACGAAAATTAGGACTTACAATGGCGAAAGAGTCATTTTACCTAATGCTAATGTATTTACCAGTGCCGTACAAGTAAGAACTGCTTTTGGTATTCGACGAACTGACTTAGGAGTAGGTGTGGATTATAATACTCCTTTATCACAAGCAGCAGAGATATTATACAAACTTATTCAAAAGGTTGAAGGTGTCTTAGAAGATCCCGATCCTGAGATAGATTTAGTTAGTTTTAATGATAGTTCAATAGACTTTATTGTGCGCTATTGGACTAAGGCAGAACAGAAAGAAGTACGCAGAACTCAAACTCAGGCAATTATTGCTATTAAGAAAGTTTTTGATCGGGTAGATATTAATATTCCTTATCCAATTAGGACTGTTTATTTCTACAATCAGGATAAGTATAATGATTATCTTCCTACAGATATTCCTACAGATAATGAGAAAAACACGAAGCCTTCCCTATAAAGCAATTTATTGAATCACGATTTTCAATAATTTAGTTACTGTAATTACCAGATAATTTGACAGTAATTACAGTAACTATTTTCTAGATAGAAAATTTTACGAAATTTCGCTTAAAGATCGAAGATATTGATAACTTTTCCCCGGTCCGAATTTTAACCTATCGCTGATTTAGAGAGAAGATGCAGTATCAGGAGCAATTTCTATTCCACCTTCTTCCTTGATTAATTGTTGGTTTGTAATTAGAACGCTAATATTATCCACATTAATAGATATACCTTTTTCATCACAGGCTTGCTGAAGTTTTTGCTGAAACAGTTTAATATCTTGACCATAGCCACATAGTTGAGCAGCTTTTTCTACTCCATCTTTAGCATTAGCTTTAGCACAATCAATTAATTCAATTCCTGTGAGATTTTTGGGAGTATTCATAATTCCTATTCCTCAATTAACTTCAACATATGTAATGTATGTTTTAAACGGAAATTTTTTAAAACTGAACATTCATTTAGTAAATATTATCAAAATATTTTTCATCAAACATCTTTCTCTAGTATGACTTTAATAATTCAAGGATAAAATTGTGAATATAAACTTATTATTTTGGATACTAATTTTACTAGCTTCTATTTGGGCAGCACATTGGGGTTCTGATAAATTAGCAGAACCTCTAAATAAATTACGTCAACAGTGGGGACTAACTGAAGCTGCTGGTGCTGCTTTTGTTGCCCTAGCCACAGCTAGCCCAGAAATTGGAACTAATACTGCTAGCGCTATTCAAGGTTTATCTGATATTGGACTTGGTAATTTACTAGGTTCTAATATAGTTTCTGTTCCCGCGATCGTCACTGTTGCTTACTTTGCTGCTCAAAAAAATTCTCAAAATAAACCAGATAATTTTTCCCAGCCTCTAAAAATTAAACTGGAAGCTTTAACCGTGCAAACAATTCCCTATTTATTAATAATTGGGTTAGCAGCATTACTTACTATTCCTAAACCTTGGCGTGGGTTACAACCTATTGATGGTTGGTTAATGTTGGTAGCTTATTTTATTTACTTAGCACAAGCAATTATTAGAAACCAGCAAAAAGGTACAAAGGTAAATTGGAAAACTGAAGAAATTATTGTTGCTATTGCTGGAATATTAGCATTAATTATCGGCGCTTACTTTACGGTCACAGCTACAGAAAAAATAGTTTCTATATTAGGCATTGCTAAATTAATTGGTGGCTTATTTATTACTTCTACTTTGAGTATTATACCTGAAGTTTTTGCTACTTGGAGTGTGGCAAAAAGCGGACAATTTACAGCAGCAACTACCAGCGTTATTGCTGATAATACGGCAACAATGACTCTAGCTTTTTTCCCATTAGCTTTAGTAAGCTTACCCGTAGAAAATATTAAATTATATTCTGTGAACTTATTTTTTGTAGCTTTATTAGGAGTATTTTATTCATTATTTATTTACTTTGGTAAGCCAAAATATAGTTTTTCTTTCAAGGAAGTATTGGTACTTAATAGTATTTATATAATTTATCTATTGGTAATGATTTTTGGCGTTTTGAGATGAATATAATTTTTCTGGGATAGGAGGCGATTGCTATCAAATATCAATAAATTCATTGTACAGCGATCGCTATCCTTAACCAGATAATCAGTAGTCGGGAGTCAGGAGTCAGTAGGAATTAGGAGTTAGTAATTAGGAATTAGGAATTAGGAATTAGGAGTTAGTATCATTGTGGTTTATTCATATGAAAACCTCTGTATCTTCAAGAGCAGACTTCATATCAAATCTGCTTAATTCGGTATAAAAATAATGTTCTATCTTCAGCTTCTTTATAATAATAGTTCAAGAATTGAGAATTACCTCTTCTTAATAAAAAAGAGGATTGGGTAAAAGGATTTTTTTTCTCTTTTCTCCATGAATGGAGAGGCTTTATACCTTAATTTTTCGGTAATTATTAATTATTAATTGTTGAAACCAATGCTACCGGATTTAATATAATTTCAGTGGAAATTCCAGATAATGACACAAATATCCAAATTGACAGCCGTATTAAAGTCTCTGTTAGCTTGGAAGCCACATTTTGTACATTCAAATTAGAAGATTACAGAAGGAGGCGATCGCTATCAAATATGAATAAATTTATTGTACTAGCACGTCTAGCTTTAAAATGTGGGTAAATTTCAGTATCCCGGAAGACCTCTCCCCCAACCCCTCTCCTGATGAGTGAGAGGGGAGAAATACTCCCCCTTCCCTACCAGGGAAGGGGGTTGGGGGGTTAGGTTTTACCCACAATTTTAGTGTAGATGTGCTAGTACGGCGATCGCTATCCTCACCAAGATTAATCTGGTATAGTCATCAAAGAGACGACTTAAGCCTCATTTTTGACAAAGAATAATGCAGTCCGAGGACCGATTTCAATTCCACCACGATTAGGGGAACCCCATTTATTAATGTACTTTTGACCGTCACCACCGTAGTCTACACACATTTCAAAGTCGTACTGTAGCTCATTGTAACAACCTACTCCTAAACCGGGCATTTTGGCAGCAGTGACATCAAATGTTTCGCCCGCTTTATTAATAATAGTTAAACCTTTATCTCCACGCTCGATAAACAGCAAATTTGGGTTGTCTGCACTGTCAGCAATTTCGTTACCATTGCGATAGTATTGAGATTCTCCCATCATTTGTTCGTGAAATTTTGTGCCAGCAACAATTGTAGGGTCGAAAGCATCAAAAGTTAAAATCAAAGGTGTTCCTTCTTTTCTCCCTAAAACGTAAGCTGTTGCTAAAACTAAATCATTCTTGTCAAATTTCCAATTATCAAACTGTCCTATCGCCCAAGTGTCGTGGTTACGAGCAAAGGTAACCGCATTGTCTCCAGGTACAGCACGCTGAGTATCTGCTGGATTAACTAGAGAGCGTAAGTCTCCCCCGTAAGTAAAAGCACTTTTCAAGGTATTAACCAATTGAAAATCTGTTACTTTGGGAAACACTGGAATATATTTCATGCTCTCGTCAAAATTGCGACCGATAGCTTCACCATAATAAAACTTATCTTCAGGGATAACTTCGACTATCTTTTCCAAATCCTCAACAGAAATGTGTTTGACAGCATCAAAGCGGAAACCATCGATGCCAAGATCCATCAGTTTTTGCATATACTCATGCTGTTTCTGTTGCACATAGGGTAAGTCAGTCCTTAAATCTGGCAATCCTTCCCTGTCATTTGGACTACATAACCAATCATTTTCAACCTCGTAGGGATTATTATAGTCGGCGATACATTTTGCCTCGTGGAAATATTCCTTTTTTGGGTAGAGCGGATATGCTTCAGGGAAAGGTGCAACATCTTGATAAAAACGATAATTAGCCATGTGATTAAAGACCACATCGGCAATAACTTTAATTCCCCGTTCGTGAGCAGCGTCAATCAAATCCTTTAAATCTTGCTCATTTCCTAAATTTCCTTCCAGAACATAATCGAATGGCTGATACTGAAAGTACCAGTATTTATCTGAAGTGCAGGCATCATCTTCCCTTCCTGGTGTTTGATTCGGAGGGGAAATTTGAATATAGTTATATCCTGCTGCTTTAATTTCTGGCAATTCTGCTGTAACATTGGCAAAACATTCATCGAAAGCGTGGTAGATAACATCTGCTTTAGCAGGAGTAGGATTGGAGGTTAGTCCAATAATTACTGCCAGCAAGCAGGTACAAACCCACGTTATTAGAAAACTGAAAGCAAAACGTTTTTTTGTTTCCATAAATCTGATTCCTGTTTCTACAATAGATGATGGTGAGTGAGGTTGAATATCAGAACTGTTATTTGCTTTGAAAGCTATTGCCATC
>NZ_JAAHGT010000686.1 GCF_010672385.1 Okeania sp. SIO2F4 | reverse complement strand
CCCTCCTTTAATTTTAGAAGGAATTATTCATTATTTGGTAATAGCTGACTGCTAAGAGCTAAATGCTTACTTTAGAGTAATCTCAAGTTCAGATAATTACTGATAAATAAAATATCAAGTCTTTCCCACAGAGAAGAAATAAACCGAATAAATCAATTTATACCCTGCTTCCTACTCCCTATTAGTCTGTCAAGATTAATGGGATGGATAAGCCATTAAATTTTCTCCCTGGTGTACTTTCTTTGCTTTTATTGTCTAAAACTAAGTAGGTAGGCACGAAAAAGCTGAACTATATTAAGATTTGTCAACTAATTCCCAGCTTCTCCAAACATTTGAGTTGAAGTTTTTTTACATTTTGTTACATAGTGACAAATTTTATCGGTAGTGCAGAGCGCAAAGTGTGGAATAAGTAATTAAGTCGTGGCAATACTAAGGAGCGATATAGCTGCCACACTTACTCCGCCAACGCCAACCAAGCTCTTTGTGCAGCAGTATTTTCCTTGCGGCTATGAACCCAAATCCAATTGAAATAGCTCACCACCAACCTGAGCGTCACCTTAGTTTGCTCCCAGTTCTTGCCAAATTTATTCTGTCGGCGATGCCAGAGACCTGTTTGTTGGCGGACAATTCCTTTGGTGCGCTCTAATTGCTGTGTTTGGTCTTTCCCGATTATATGTTCTACTTCTGGGGGAAATGCTTATGAACTTTTTGATGGCCACATAGATGACATTCCATTGTATAAAATCATATGGGTAACAATGTATCTATCTTACTATTCCCATACTTTACTGATGCACCACCATTTTACCGCCTACCTACTTATCATTTCAAAATTCACAGACAACTAATCCTCTTCTATTAGGAATTAACCTTATCGTACCAACTCACAAATTTAGGTCTATAGTCAATACAATTAATTGCTTTTTCCGAAAGAGCAACTTTGGGTTGTACAGGACATTTTAGATGATAATCTCCAGTAAAAAATAGACAATTAGCACAGGGAATATTGTGCATTCGTTTAGCCCTACGGAGAGAATCAGCGATCGCCCCAAATATACTCCAAGCTGTTAAAATTATCAATCCCCAAGCAAAAACAAAACAGAGAGGAACCAAAAACGGCTGTATGGCATGAATTACAAAGTAAAGAAGTTGAAACACAGCTAGTCAAACATAACATAAATTGCATAATTTTAAATTTAACCTAATTTAATTCATTTTTAATCTAATTTTTAAGAATATCTAAAGTTGAAAGCTTAAATCACTATAAGATGAAACCATAGATGATAGACAATTGTTCAGTATAAACAATATAGGAAATTAAGCTATGGCCTTAAGATTAGGTGACGAAGTACCCAACTTTACTCAAAATTCTTCTGAAGGGGAAATTAACTTTTATGACTGGGCGGGTGATAGTTGGGTAGTGCTATTCTCCCACCCTGCTGACTTTACACCAGTTTGCACAACAGAATTAGGCACGGTTGCCAAACTCAAAGCAGAATTTGACAAGCGTGGAGTTAAAGTTATTGCCCTAAGTGTGGATGATGCGGACTCCCATAAAGGTTGGATTGGAGATATCAATGAAACTCAAAGTACAACTGTTAATTATCCTATTTTGGCAGATGTGGATAAAAAGGTTTCTGACCTGTACGATATGATTCATCCAAACTCTTTAAATAATCTGACAATTCGTACAGTTTTTATCATCGACCCTCAGAAAAAGCTCCGTCTTTCTATTACTTATCCTGCCAGTACAGGTCGGAATTTTGATGAAATTATCAGAGTAATTGACTCTTTACAACTAACAGATAACTATCAAGTTGCTACTCCTGTAAATTGGAAGGATGGAGATGATTGTGTAATTGTTCCTTCTCTGAAAGATCCTGAAGTATTGAAAGAAAAATTCCCTAAAGGTTACACAGAAGTTAAGCCATATTTGCGGATGACTCCTCAACCTAATAAGTAAAGTTATAATTTAATTGAGGATTAAGAATTTTAGTTAGATTCTTAATCCTTAATTGTTTTTAATCATTCAGCTTTTAGCTTTTTAATAAATTAATGAAATATAGATTTATGAAAGTTTAGAGCTGCTTTTTATTTATCGCTCAATCTGAGAATACTAATTCTTTTTCTCAAGGCGATGAATTAATATTTGATACCTGATAACTCAGAGGTGAATGCTTAACCAGGTGCGCAAAATTAATTACAAATTTTGTCAGACTGAATCTCTTATTCTGTATACCTCACATAAAATTAAGGTAGTTCAATAATTAACAATTAACAATTAACAATTAATTGTTACTTATTCTTATAAAGAAGAAGATTCGGTTAAAAGTAATTTTTTTCTTTTTTATCCATTAATGGAGAGGTTTTATACCTTGATTTTTCGGTAAAAAATTTTGTAATGGTGCTTATAATTTTTAGGAGTAAAATTCATGTTTGATGATTCAATTATGTGATAAAGCTCTCCAATTTTTTAGCCTTTATTAGGAGTAGTACCTTCCATCTGTTTTGCTTCTTTTAACCATCGATAAAATTGTTGCTGATTATTTTTCACCCATTTTTTTGCTTGGCGATGACTATTTCCTAACTTACGATCTAAAAAGGAATAAATTTTTTCTAATCGATAGCGAGTAAAACCAGAAACATTATTTTCTAACCTGTCTACAGCTTCTTTGATACGTAATTCTTCAGCATTCAAATCTGCCAGAGGAATTTGAAGTAATTCCAGCCACCGTTTAGCAACTGGATTAGCTTCTAGAAATTTTTTGTTAGCAATAATACGTTGTTGAATTATAGGAAAGCCAAGATTTTTTCCATCTACTAATGTATCTTTTTCAGTTAGGTTATCTAAGGTAAAAGGAACTTCCAACCAAACTACATCTTCTCCTTGTTTTAAGGCACTAAATATCCATTCGGGTTGAGATGCATAGTAAAGAATTGGTTTTCCTTCATGGTCACGAGTAATAGTTTTTTCGTAACAAGGTCTGGATTCCACAAATAACCTCATATTACACATACCCAATCTGTTAGTGTCATATTCTACTGTATTTTCAAGTCCGTAAGCTTTAAGTTGTTTTCTTATATCCTCACAAGGAGCATGACAATGAGCTATATTAGCTTGATCATTTCCATCTGAGTCAAAAAGTTTCGCTATTTTTTGGTCTTGTAATTGTTGAAAGTTGGTAATTTTATATCCCTCGGCAGTTTTTTTATCAATTTGATATCCTCTAATAAAATTAGGAATCAAAGTTCCAACTATTTCTAACTTTTCTTTACTATTAGCTTCTTCAAAAGTTTGTTTATACCATGGATATGTGGGGTAAGTTGTAGTATAATCAAAGTTTCCATTAGCAATAGCAATATAATTATCTCTACTAAATCCACCCTGTTTTGTTTTCATTTTATAACCAAGTTTTTTGAGACCGATATTGATAATCTCATTTTGAAATGACTCAAAACCAGTATTAGATGAATAGATACTACGAATAGTTTTAATATCAGTATTGGAGGAGGTTAAAATTATTAATAAACTTAAATAGATTGCTAAGATTACTCCTGGAATAATTTTTAGTAATAATGATTTTTTCATTTTAGTTGAATTTTAACAAAATGGATTTACATACAGATAAAATTTTATCTTGATACTATAAAGATATCAACTTAATTTGAAAAAAATCCTGGTAAAGTTAGAGAGAAACCAATTCCACGGGAGCCAAAAAATATTCCGACCAAGCAAAAATGACAGAATATATGGAATAACCGGGAGTAAAGCTAGGTTGGTTAATAGATAGAAAAGAGAGAAAAGTTTATATTTATTGCCCAGGAATGACTACCAAATATTTACAAAATCCTGAGAGTATAAGTGGAGAAACAGTCTTACCTGAAGTTGTTAAATATAAGCACAGTTTGGTAAATAGGAGGAAAAATTATGCTTGAATATCCGATTGTTTTACGAATGCCTCCAAGTTTAAAAATGACAGAGGAACAATTTTTTGAATTCTGTCAAATTAATCGAGATTTACCCATAGAAACTAATAGATTTGGAGAACTATTAATTATGTCTCCTGCTGGTTCAGAAACAGGAAATAGAGAATTCAATATATGTCTGCAACTAGGGTTATGGTCAGAGGAAGATGGTACAGGTTTAGCTTTTAGTTCTAGTACAGGATTTACTCTTTCCACAGGAGCCAAAAAATCCCCCGATGTTTCCTGGATAAAATTAGAAAGATGGAATAGTTTATCCCCAGAAGAACAACAAAAGTTTGCTCCTATTTGCCCAGATTTTGTATTGGAATTAATGTCACCTTCAGATAATTTGAAAACTCTCCAAGCAAAAATGACAGAATATATGGAAGAACCGGGAGTAAAACTAGGTTGGTTAATAGATAGAAAAGAGAGAAAAGTTTATATTTATCGCCCAGGAATGCCTAATGAATGTTTAGAAAATCCTGAGAATGTAAGTGGAGACCCAATATTGCCAGGATTTGTTTTAAATATGAGCAGAGTTTGGTAAATAGGAGAAAAAATCATGTGGGAAAATCCAATTGTGTTAAAAATACCTTCAGATTGGAAGATAACAGACGATAATTTTTTTAATTTTTGTCAAATTAACCAAGATTTAGCCATAGAAACTAATAAATTTGGGGAGTTATTAATTATGTCTCCTGCTGGATCGGAAACTTCAAACCGTAACCTTGGTATAGCAGCGCAATTATATTTTTGGGCAGAAACAGAAAGTAGTGGTATTGCGTTTGATTCCAGTGCAGGATTTACTCTTTCTACAGGAGCGAAAAAATCTCCCGATGTTTCCTGGATAAAATTAGAAAGATGGAATAGTTTATCTCAAGAACAAAAAGAAAAGTTTGCTCCTATTTGCCCAGATTTTGTGGTGGAATTAATGTCACCTTCAGATCATCTAAAAACTCTCCAAGCAAAAATGACAGAATATATGGAAGAACCAGAAATACAATTAGGTTGGTTAATAGATAGAAAAGAGAGAAAAGTTTATATTTATTGCCCAGGAATGACTACCAGATGTTTAGAAAATCCTGAGAGTATAAGTGGGGAACCAATATTGCCAGGATTTGTTTTAAATATGAGCAGAGTTTGGTAAATAGGAAGGAAAATTATGGTTGACGATTTGATAATTTTACAAATGCCTCCAAGTTTAAAAATGACAGAGGAACAATTTTTTGAATTCTGTCAAATTAATCGAGATTTACCCATAGAAACTAATAGATTTGGAGAACTATTAATTATGTCTCCTGCTGGTTCTGAAACAGGAAATA
>NZ_JAAHGT010000685.1 GCF_010672385.1 Okeania sp. SIO2F4 | reverse complement strand
CTCCTATCAAATCAAAGCTGTTCCCCAAAAATACTGGAAAAAATCTCAGAGAATTATTCAGATGCCAACCTTTCCATAAAATCTCTGAACCTGATTTTCAAGCCAGATGTTTGATGTGATAATTTTTCTCGAAATTTCCCTAATCAAAAAAATCGAGAAAATAGAGATTAGCTGATGAAATTACCATCAGCATCCAGAGATTTTTTCAGCTTCAGATATTCACTAGGTTTTCCTAGTTTCTCCTTCTACCTAATTTTGATAAAAGTCTCTCTCACCATCACCTTTCGACTAAGAAAAATTCAACCAAAACAGCCAAAAAAATCTCTAAATATTTCTCCTATCAAGTCAAAGCTCTTCTCCAGAAATACTCGGAAAAATCTCAGAGAATTATATTGTCAAACCAGATAATCGCCATGTTAGCTAGCACTAACTTTTGCATTCTGTAAAGCTCCAAAAAATAATCAGGTTTTGCTATTGTATTTCCCAAAATATAATGATACACTTTAAGAAGTGGGGGGTTATTCGCCTATACATATGATTTTTTATTCAACTAAAAATATTATCCTTCCCCATCGATAAAACTTCATTCCGCTGTTATGGAAAAAGAATGATATAATAAAAAATTAAATTATTTTTTGTTTTTAAAATAAACTCTGAAATTTATTTTTCAGTATTTCAAGCCTTTGGCTGAAGTCAGAGGTACTGATAACTGATAACTGATAATTGATAACTGAAATGACTTCAAGTCCTTATAAAAGTAAAGTATTAAATTTTGTTGCAGCAAAATATCGCCAAATATTAACTCAAAGCGATACTACCTTGCGTCATTTAAAATTTGCAGCTACTAACACAGTTCAACTGTTACTTTATCCTATATATGTGTTATTGCAAACATCTCGCCTAGCACTCAAACAACTAAGACAAACAACCACAAGCCCAATACCACAAATCGCAGAAAAAGTCAATAAAAAAATAAGTGAAAACGATCAAACTCCTGACCAACCTATCCAAGAAGTATCAGTAATTTCAACACAAGATTATCCTAGACTATTAGAACCCTCAAAGCCTAAACCTCTGGTTAAAATGCAGTGCGAAGATTTCTCAGGATTAGAAATTGCAGAAAACCATAAAATATCAGAAATTTTGGTCAGGGTCAAACAAGAAAATCCTCTAATATTACAAACAGCCAAGATAGAAAAAAAAGTTCCATTGCAACTTCAACCCTGTACAGAACTTGTGCCAATGTTTGGACCTTTAGGCAGAATCTGGCAAATTATGGCTTGGGTACAAACCAGTAAAATTGCCTTGTGGTTCAATTTGTTTGAGGAATTGAATATAGCTTTAGACCAAAATGAATCAAAGCACGAAAATAATATAAGTTCGATAAACTACCAAAGTCAGCCATTATTGTCAAGTTCAAATCTAACTTTCAGTGAGTTTATTCATAATTTAGCCAAACAGTATCTATACCCAATTACTACAGGTCTAGGATTAAATGGTTTACTACCACCTTTTAAAATAGAAGAAGAATGGCAACTCGAATCATTATTAGAAGCAGAACTAGGCCAAGAAAATCAACAAAAGCCTTTAGCCAACCAAGATGAAACGCCAATAGTTGCCTCATCAGTATCACCATTTGAACCAGAAACATCTCAGATAGCGACCTCTTTAGCAACTAAACCTCTAATTAGGACAGGAAATATAGAAAAATTAGGAAAAGAGAAAAATTTACCTTTAGATTTACCTTTAGATCGACACTTATCTGACCAGACCATCTTAACTTCTAATAATTCTAATAATTCTGCCAAAAAAGAGGCGATCGCATTCAAAGAAGTTTTGAGAGATATAGATGGACATAGAATAGAACAGGAACTAAATTATAGCATAAACCGTACCAAAATATCTGTTCAAAGTTATAACTCACAAAGTAGACCCAAACACCAAGGAAACTGTTTAGAAGTAGAGTCAGTTTCAGTAGGGTATGTCAAACATCCCCTAGAAATAATATTGGGGTGGGTAGATGTGATTATGACTTGGCTAGAAAAAATATTTGTACAGGTGTGGCAATTGTGTCAACAAAAGTTGAAAAATTTTTGACAAATGATTGTGGTAAAATGAGTCAACATTTAGATATGATAAGAAAGTTGTAGATATTTGATCGAAAAAATTCGGTCTGAAACCCTATCCTTTAAGGAGAAATAATAAATGCTGACTTTGAAAATAGTTGTTAATATCGTTGTTCTATTCTTTGTCTTATTATTTATCTTTGGATTCTTATCCAATGACCCTGCACGGAACCCTAGCGGTCGGGACATGGAGTAAACCTGTATCAAAATTTTAGCTTCTACACGGGAGTTACCCTAGATTGAAAAGTAGTAAATTAGGGATTAGTCCTAGCATTAAAGCCATAAATAAGAAGAGGAAAATGCTCTCTTACGAAAGAAGTTCGAGAGTTTGAAAGCCATGTCACTTTAGTGGATGGATGAAAAACGTTTCATGTCGCGCAGCGAAACGAGAGATTTTAATCGCCTTAAAAATCTCTAGTTTTTGTGTTACTATTGAAGAAGCAAGTAGGAAAAAATCTGCGGTCCGAATCGTCCTAGTAAGGAGAAATCCCTGTAAGTAAGTCCAGCGGTTAGAAAAATTAAGCGCGTCAGTGTGGCTACACGACTACAAACAATGGCAGGACGAGGAGCCTACAAAATTGGCCTTGTGATCATATCTGAAAGCGAAAGTAAAGTAAGCCCAATGTATGTGGCTATGTGTCAACATATTTGAGGGTGTAGCGGCACTTTGATAATTCCATTAAGAGTTCGTTTTTGGACTACTTAAGAATCCCCGTCTCGCGACTAGCGGGGAGTATCAATCAAATCGAAAATATTGAATATAAAATTGTGGCTCCTCCACAGAAGACAAATAAATGCTGATATTGTGGGAGCGTCACTTAGCCTGGAAGTCCACTTACTTTGTACAGTGTTACGTTCCAGGCTAATTTTTGACATAATTTACAAAATATGGTAATAAATATAATCCATCTAAGTGAAGCTATCTGAAGAGCCTCATTAGTGAACTTTTGACTTTCAAGTCAATCTATATAGCAATGCTATTTGATTCATGTCCAAAAATTACCTCTCAGCATCAGAGAGTAGGACTGTCCAGAATTTGGTAGTCACCATGACTGCGACATTAACCCAAGTATAAATCTTTTGGCTGCTGGGCTAGCAGTGTCAGTCTGTGGAGCGACCGTAAGACCTGAAGGGAGTAAATCCTGGAGGGCAAGTGCTATGAAGCAGAAAGCCCCTATCAGTAATCTTAGGGAATCCCAAGCTGTCTCGTAGAGCAGTGTCGGGAAGATGTCAAGATGAACTCCAATCTTTAAATCTCGTGAACTTAGTATTTCTATCCGAAATATGTCCTACCCCCTGCCACCTCCAGAAATACCTCCCATTGTTCAAACCCTACCTTCAGCCCCTGTAGTCCAGTCTGTTACAGAGGCACAACAGGAATTATCGACTCCAAATCAAAATCAATCGAGTCCAAGACCACAATTAAACCAGGTTGCAGAGGAAATCAGAATATCTGCAAAGAACACTTTCTTAGGAGAAGAGTTCAGAGAAACTGTGTTGTACAAATTTCCTCAAATTACCTCAACTTTTGACCAAACTCAGAAAGTCGGTCCAATTCATACAACCTCAGCCAATCTTGGACCACCAATAGAAATAGATATATCATCAGCACAGAGAATTTCTACTCTCGAAAGCCAAATCAATTCAGGTAGAAAAAAAACATTCTCCTCCAGTTCCTTCTCAGATTTCTCAGAATATGCTGTGTCTGAAAAAGAAGCCCAAACTACTCAACAAACAAACTCGCTTAATGTCAATAATAGTAGAAAAATATTAGAACGTTTTAGTAGCAAAAAACAACCAATTCCATCAAAATTTCAGATAGGGCAAACCATCAGAGAAAACAATACCCCAGAACTACCAAACCTTCCCCAAGACCAACAACCCACTCGCGAAACTGACACCCCAGAATCAGAAGACAAAAAAGAAGGAACCCCTATTCCCATACCAGAATCAGAATCTCCAACTCAAGACTCAGACAAAAAAACAGAGGATAGACAACCTCTTCAAATACCTCTACCAGCAGATGTAGTCGAAGTAACTGCAGACCGCCAAGAATATAACGAGCAACGGCAACTTATTAGTGCAGAAGGTAAGGTAACAGTGCGATTTAGTCAAGGAGTAGTTAGTGCTGACAAAGTACAAGTTAACCTAACAACTCGTCAACTCCTTGCCACAGGAAATGCTGTGTTTGCTCAAGGAGAACAAGTCTTGCTTGGAGAGCGCATGGAATACAACTTTGCTCTCGATAAAGGATTAATTGAAGAAGCAAGTGGAATTATTTTTGTTGGAAACGCAGAAGAAAGCATGTCATCATCCCTACCTACCACAGAAGGAGTAGGAGCATTAGGGGCAAGATCCTTGAGTGATAACATTGCTGCTACTCAACCTCCAACAAAAGTGAAAGCTACTCAAGGGGCAAGAGTTACATTTGAACCCACACTAGAACTACCAGAGCAGTCAGGAACAGTTAACCGACTGCGCTTTGAAGCTGACCGTCTCAATTTACTAGGTGCTGGTACATGGGAAGCAATAAATCTTCGACTAACCAATGACCCATTTTCACCTCCAGAGGTAGAATTAAGATCCGATCGCGCTACACTTAGACCCTTATCTCCCTTTCAAGATGAACTGATAACCAAAAAATCTCGGTTAGTATTCGACCAACGTTTTAGTTTGCCACTATTTCGCGAGCGAACAGTTATCGATCGCCAGCAACGAGACCCGCTCCCACTTCAAATTGGTTATGACCAAGACGATCGAGGTGGTTTATTTGTTGAAAGTACATTTGAACCTTTTGTTCCAGGTCCTTTGCAAATTAGGCTAACTCCTCAATACTACTTGGAAAGAGCATTTTTTGGTGATGAAGACGACTCACCTATAGATGGTAACGTTTTGGGTCTCAAAGCTTCTGTCAATGGTGCCATAACCCCCACAACTCAACTAGAAGGGCGAGCCACATTTTTGACATTTAAAGATTTTCCCGAGCTAGAGGAAGATGACTTTCGAGGTAGCATTCGACTAAGACAGTCATTCCAAGGTTACAATTTGACTTTTCCGGCATCAGACTTAGCTTTTCTCGATTGCTTTGAGGTTTGTCTAATACCAGATAAGTCCTCAAATCTTCAACCCATTTGATAGTATGACGCCAACTGAACCAACTGCTTAGAAATACAGTGGT
>NZ_JAAHGT010000684.1 GCF_010672385.1 Okeania sp. SIO2F4 | reverse complement strand
ATAGGGGCTTTTTACTGCCTCTTGCCTCCTTTCCTTCGGAATGCTACGCAAACAGAGGAGCTGCGCTAACATAGCACCTGCCTCCAAGGCCGAACCTCTTTTCGGTCTTACGGTCGCTCTACAGACAAGACAGCCCGGTCTTGGGGTTCTCACCTATGAGCGACTAGCGCTGATACTGATAGCCGTGCAGCCTTATTTTTGCACTATAGCACAAAAGTCGTAAATACCGCAACATTGATTGGTTTTCATCTATACCCCCCTAACCCCCCTTTCAAAGCTTTTGTTTATAAACATCTTTCTTAACATAAAACTTGACAAAAAAGAGAAGTTATGTAACTGCCATTCAATGGACATTTCGGGAGAGTAAACCTATTTAATTAGAGGCTAAACTCCCCATCTCCGAATCTCCGAATCTCCGAATCTCCGAATCTCCGAATCTCCGAATCTCCGAATCTCCGAATCTCCCCCATCCACAGGGTTTCAGGAGTTCCTTATAAGGGATAGCTTTCAAAGGGGGGAACAAAAGGGGGGATGGAGAGCGCGGGTCTTCAACCAACCTTGAGATAAAATACCTCCTGCTTGTCAAGGGGATCGGAATGTTTTATTTGTGGAGGTATCGGACTGTTGACCCTGGCTTTCCCATACGACGCTCCTTTTGAAGAGAGCGCAGGACTTCCCGCCAGGAAAATTAAATATGATGAGTAAAATTAGAATTCTGAATTTAGAATTTAGAATTTAGAATTTAGAATTTAGAATTTAGAATTTTCCGTGTTCCCTGTTTAATAGATATCTCCAGAAAATAAACTTGCCCTTTATTTAGCATCAGCTAGAGTTGTAAAAGTTCCTCAAAAAATCATTTTTCGTACATTTTTCCTGAAAATATCTTGCCTGTTCCCAGTTAAGTGCTCCCTATTCCCTACTCTTACAAAAAGTCTATATCTTTTTCACCAGATGTCTAATGTAAATCATCTTCCCAAACACCAATATAGACACGATTATCTCTACTACGCTCAATTAAACCTTGCAAATTACCTGTTTTAAACTCGTAGCGACTAATTTTACGATTTCGTACATCTTGCAGTCCTTGTTTAATATCTGGAGTAATCTTCAGCTTCAACATATTTGCAAAAGCTAGTCTTACCATTAGGTTATCTACATCATCTGCTACAGATAACTCAGTTTGTCGTAAGCGACGAGAATCTCGATCATATATATAGCCTAAAGTAACTTTATTAGGAAGCAACTCATAAATCACAGCCCTAGTATTAGGCCAATATCCGCGCTCTTGAACTTTTGTAGGTTTTCCTAATAATTCTATTACCTTACTTTCTAAGGTACCTGGAGGTAAACCACGAATAATCGGTAACCGATCCCTAATAGTGGAATTATCAATAGGATCGGAAGGAATGTTATCTGGCAATACTAAGTCGAGAAGTGTATTGGGAACTGAATCTTGAGGAGATGGAGTAGGTGTAGGAGTTGGTTTAACTTCTGGTGGTGTAGGTGTAGGTTTTGCTACAGGAGGTAAGGGAGTAGGAGTAGGTTTTACCACGGGAGGGATAGGAGATGGCGTAGGTCTTGGGGTAGGAGTAAAACTTGGTTGTGGAGTATTGCTAGGTTCTGGAGATGGTGGAGATGGTGGAGATGGGGTAGGTGTAGTTGCTGGTGTTGGTATGGGAGTTGGAGTTTGAGCAATAATATCTGATGGTCTTACTGTCGGAGAAGGTTGAGTAGGTTTAGCGATCACAGAAGTAGAAGAATGCTCAGAGTTAAGCACTATTGCCACTAATGCTCCTGCTATTACAGTAGCGATCGCTCCGAGTGCTCCCCACATCAAAATTTTTGGAGGTCTTTGTGTCGGAGGAATATTTACATTAGCAATTTTTCCATTTCCCAATTTCTGGGCTGGATGGTTAGGTATAACCTGTATAGTTGAATTGTTTGTGGGAGAATCTGATAAAAATTTTAACCATTCATCTACAGTTTTAGGTCGGTGTTGAATATCTAAAGCCATACCCCTAAGCACTGCTTGATTAACATTAGCACTAAGTTGGGGTTGTAACTCACGGGGACTAGGCATTTCCTGTTGTACTCTCCTGGGTGCTGCTACTGGTAGTTGTCCAGTTAATAATGTATAGAGGGTAGCAGCTAAACCATATACATCTGTTGCTGCTGTGCGTTTTCCTTGAGGCAAATACTGTTCTGGTGGAGCATAACCATCTGAGACCAGATTAGTGTGAACTTGAGTTTGACCTGCAATAAACTCCCGCGCAATACCAAAGTCAATTAAAATTACTTCCTCAGTATCCTGACGCAGCATAATATTTTGGGGTTTAATATCTCGGTGAAGCAAATTATTTTGATTTACTACTATCAAAGCATTCCCTATCTGACGAATATAATTCACAGCGATCGCCTCTGGTAGAGGTTGGCCACTAAATACTACTTTTGCTAAAGTCTGACCGGGAATATAGTCCATTACCATGTAAGGTTGACCATCTTCGACAAAAAAATCACTAACTCGGACAATATTAGGATGGACACATAAAGCCAGTCTTCTGGCCTCATCCTGAAATTTATTTTTAAATTCTGCAAAATTAGGATGTTGAGTTAGAGACTCATTGAGAGTTTTAATAACTACTGGTTGTCCCAAATAATTATGAGTAGCTTTGATAGTAATGCCAAAACCACCCCTTCCTAGTTCTTGTTCTAAGGTATATTTGCCGCCTTGTAGGTTTGATAATATTTTCATTTTTCTTATCCTAGTTAATAAGTCAGTAGTCAGTAGTCAGTAGTTATACCAATTCACTTTAAAAATGTCACAAATAGTTTCAAATTTTAGATGTGAAATAATTTCCTGAAACTACTGAGTGCGTAAAAGTTATGAGTCTATAAAATCTTACTTTTCACTTTTGAATTTTGAATTTTGAATTTTGAATTCCGTGAAACGGTATTAGTAGTCAGTAGTCAGTAGTTAAAATAGCTTTTTTCCTTACTATCTATAAATCTTATTCCAATAGGAATTTCATACCTTATTTCACCAATGCCAAATAAATAAGCTAAATTGCATATTAACTTCTACTACTCGTTAATTTGCTTCAATTACGAACTAATTAGGACTTGCTGAAAAAGTCTGTTAGTCAAGGAAGGGAATGGGGAATAGTTGCAGGTATAATTTTTCTTTCTGCATTTTTCCAAGTCTTGTCAGGAAAAATCTAAAGTGAGCAAATTATTAGGATAATGACTAATGACGAATCTTAGACTAGGAAATGTTCTTCCAACTCTTCCCTGATTTTTCCAACTTTTCCCAGTTAAGTGTTCCCTGATTTTTCTAGGTTTTGTCAGGAAAAATCTAAAGTGAGCGAATTATTAGGATAATGACTAATAGACATAGGCGTGAAAATTAAAAATCAAATCAATTCTCATCCAGAAGTTATCTATTCTTTCTTCCTGTTCCCAGTTAAGTGTTCCCTGTTCCCTCTTTTCTGGAGATGTCTAATGATGAATCTTAGACTAGGAAATGCTTTTCCAACTCTTCTGTGTTCCCTAATTTTTCCAACTCTTCCCTATTCCCTATTCCCTATTCCCTATTCCCTGTTATAACTAAAATGACCTTAAAGATACTTTGCCTGAGTAATGGTCACGGAGAAGATGCGATCGCATCTCAAATTTTACAACAACTTGAAACATATCCTCTTCCTCCTGGTCTTGCTGCCTTACCGATAGTAGGAGAAGGACAAGCTTATAGTAAAATAGCTCACCTTTCAATTATTGGCCCCCGACAAAGAATGCCTTCTGGTGGTTTTATCTATATGGATGGAAAACAGTTATGGCGAGATGTCAAAGGTGGTTTATTAAGAGTTACCTTTGCTCAACTCAAAGCATTAAGATATTGGATAAGTTATGAAACTAAGTTAGGTCATCAAGTAGTTATTTTGGCAGTTGGGGATATTGTACCTTTATTATTTGCTTGGTTAATTGGAGTGCCTTATGTTTTTTTAGGAACTGCTAAATCAGAATATCTGATCCGAGATGAAACCCAGCAACTTCCCCCCAAGTCTTGGGTGGAAAGTTTTCTACTTTGGTCAGGATCGGTTTACTTTCCTTGGGAACGTTGGTTAATGAGTAGGGGGAAATGTAGAGCGGTACTTGCTAGAGATGAGTTAACAGCAGAAATGTTACGAAAAAAGTCTATTCGAGCTTATTATGTGGGAAACCCAATGATGGATGGTGTAGAGTTGGATAGTGCTCTGCTGTCAATGTATCGTTCTGATGCTCAGATGTTAGGGATGCAAGGTCAAATAACAATTACTTTGTTACCTGGGTCTCGTTCTCCAGAAACTTATGCAAATTGGGAAATTATTATTCAGGCAGTTACGGGGTTGCTGGAAACTTTTCCACAACAAAAGTTTTTGTTCCTCGCAGCGATCGCTCCTAATTTAGATTTAGAACCTTTTAGTACACTGCTCAAATCTTATCATTGGCGAGTTGAAGGAGAAATTAAAACTCAAACTCAAGGTAGTATTTTACAACTACCAACTGATAATCCTCAACCAACATTTTTTTCTGGAGAAGGAAGTCTTCATTTTCCCTTAAAATTGATTTCTCAGAATAGAAATGCAAGTATGATTTTAAATCAACAAGCTTTTCTAGAATTTGTACATCGGGGAGATTTAGCTATTGCTATGGCAGGTACTGCTACAGAACAATTTGTCGGTTTAGGGAAACCAGCGATCGCTATTCATGGCAATGGTCCGCAGTTTACATCTACTTTTGCAGAAGCTCAAAGTCGCCTTTTAGGAATTTCTTTAATTCTGGTTAAACATCCTAGAGAAGTTGCTGGTGTAGTTAAGTCTTTGTTAGATAATTCAGACCAACGACAGTTAATTGCTAAAAATGGTTTTCGGAGAATGGGAAAATCAGGTGCATCTCAAAGAATTGCTAATTTTTTAATGGAGTTAAATTGGATATAGGAAACTTTCAATAATGAATAATGAATAATGAATAATTAGGGGTTGCTGATTAATTCTCAAAGCATTTATCGGGAAACACTTCTGGCTTTTTTGATTCCCTAAAATTGGGCTTGTTTCAACTCTTCACACTCAAAAAGTTAGTATTTTGGGCAAACTAATGAATAATTAATAATTACAGCGCTTTTCAAATTAATGAACCACCGGAGCCATAACCAAAACCCAGTAGGGACGTTGCATGCAAGGTCCCTACAGTGGTCTACTGAAATGAAAACTGCTGTAGGGGTTGTTGATTAATTGTCAAAGCATTTATCGGGAAACACTTCTGGCTTTTTT
>NZ_JAAHGT010000683.1 GCF_010672385.1 Okeania sp. SIO2F4 | reverse complement strand
CCACTTCAATGGGATGACCAAACCCTTTTGGTTTAGGTAGCAAAGGCTTGAGTATTTCCCACTCTAAATCACTCAGATAACTTGGGTATGGCTTACGTTGAGGGTTAGCGAGCGCAGGTATACGGCTTATTAGTCACAATTATATCCACAATATCATTGATCATAAAACTATGTTTCACTCTTATGTAGCTTTCTTTAGATTTTCTTAATGAATCAGCTCTAAGCAGCAAAAGGAAAATATTCCTAAAATTATTTCAAAAATCAATAGCCTTGAAAAAATAATAGAAAATAGCAATGATCTAAAGCAAGGGAAAATCGCTTTTTCAGATTTTGAAACCTTAACTGATTTGTACAATAAAGGTACAGTAAATGCAATTTGTACCTTACACTTTCTTAGGAAACTGTGGGATCAAAATAAGTTAAAAGATTTTTTCCAGACTTCGGTTAATCATAGATACCTGATCGAGTACAAACAAGACGAATTTAAAAATTTCTATAACTCTCTTGACGATGAAACACAAACAGAGCTGCGCAATAAGTCTCCATTTCAAATCATGGTGTATCAAGACAATATCGATAATATAGTTGGCCCTCAGGACGATTTTTGTATAATTTCAATCAACAATGTTCCTAAGTTAGTAGCCTACATTTTCACAGATAATAAATTTACAAGTACTGGTGGGATAGGTTGGATAAGTTGGCGTGAAGTAGACATTAACTTTTATGATGAACTATATAAATGTCAAGTCAATAGGGATCGTAGAATTGAAGATATTGAAGAATATTTAAACTGAATTGAAGGTTGGCACGAAGCATAGTTTAGTTCTTCAGGACACTGAATTTCCCAAGGGTAGGGTAACGACTATTGGCTAAGGCATCGACGCAGGTCAGCAAAAGAATCAGCGTTTCAGCGATCTGCCGAGGTGCGTCGATTTCAGTTTACCACCTCACGGGGTGACAAGCTAGTTGAAAGCTATGCAAGGGAAGGGGGGGACTTCTCTCCTCTCAAAAGCAGGAGAGGGGTTCGCGGAGAGGTCTTCGCTCGTTGCTAGTTCCTAATCCACAATTTTAGTCTTGACACGGCACTACCCTACTCCCTAATGAACTATTTTAGCTGAAACAGTCCACTACTAGACTACTTTTAATGTTACAAGTTGACATCCAGAATGTAGGTTAAAAATCCACAGTTAAAGGCGCTCTCGGAAAAGGAATCACATCTCGAATATTCCCCATTCCTGTCATAAACTGCACCACTCTTTCAAATCCCAAACCAAACCCTGCATGAGGGACAGTACCATACCTACGCAAATCCAAATACCACCATAATTCCTCCTTATTCATCTCCTGTTCATCTATCCTTCTTTCCAAAACATCCAAACGTTCTTCCCTCTGAGAACCCCCAATAATTTCTCCTACTTTCGGCACCAAAACATCCATTGCCCTAACCGTCTTACCATCATCATTTAACCGCATATAAAAAGCCTTAATTTTTGCCGGATAATCAGTCACAATCACAGGCTTTTTAAACAACTCCTCACACAAATAACGTTCATGTTCCGACTGTAAATCTAAACCCCACTCTACCGGATACTCAAACTTTTTATCCGCCTTTTCCAATAAAGAAACTGCCTCGGTATAAGTAATCCTTTCAAAACTATTATTAATAATCGTATCTGCCGTTTCCAAAACTGTTTTATCAATCCGTTTATTGAAAAATTCCATATCCTCCGGGCAACTTTCCAAAACAGACTTAAAAATATGTTTCAAAAATTCCTCCGCCAAATCCATATCCCCTTCCAAATCGCAAAAAGCCATCTCCGGTTCAATCATCCAAAACTCAGCCAAATGCCGAGAAGTATTAGAATTTTCTGCTCGAAAAGTCGGACCAAACGTATAAACATTGCTAAAAGCAGTTGCCATAATTTCCGCTTCTAACTGCCCACTAACTGTTAGAAAAGCAGACTTTCCAAAAAAGTCTTGACTAAAATCAATATCTTGTTTTTCTGTTAGAGGAACCTTCTTTAAATCTAAATTAGTAACAGTAAACATTTCCCCTGCACCCTCGCAGTCACTAGCAGTAATAATAGGAGTATGAACCCACAAAAAACCTCGTTCTTGAAAAAATTGATGAACAGCATTAGCACAAGCATTTCTCACTCGAAAAACTGCCCCATAAGTATTAGTACGCCCTCGCAAATGTGCAATAGTGCGGAGAAACTCAAAAGAGTGACGTTTTTTCTGCAAAGGATATGTTTCAGGATCAGCATCACCATAAGCGATCGCGCTTTCTGCCTTCAGTTCAATTCTTTGCCCCTTTGCTGGCGACTCCACTAAAATACCAGTCACTTCTACCGAGGCACCTGTATTCATCTGCTGCAAACTTTCTTGATAATTTGGTAGATCGGGATTTAATACTACTTGCAGGTTAGCCAAACATGAACCGTCATTAACTTCTACAAAAGCAAATTCTTTCAACTCTCGCTTAGTGCGTACCCATCCTTGAATTGTTACTTTAGCATCAGGTTGACCGCTTCTTAATATTTCTGCAATTCGTTGCTTTGTCATTTATTTAATCCTATCCATACTTTCACAAAGTATATCTCCTAAATCATTAAATATAGTCTTAACCTGTGGAAAATTAATTACACATTACTTTTTAGCTAGCTCAAAATAAAGATATATTTTTACCAGATTTATTTTGCCTACCTATTTGTATAAGTTATACAAATTTTAGACTATTCTGTAACAAATGCTACATAATTTATTGAGCTGATAGTTATAATTTTTTATCTGAATGTTATTATTCTTTTTATATTCTTAAGTATAGCGCTATAGTAAAAATGACTATTATCGGAACTAGAGAAGCAGCTTTTTTATTAGGTATTTGTTGTCAACGAGTTAGAGTTCTACTTTCTCAAGGTAGAATTAAAGGCGCTTACAAGCACAAAGAGAAAGGATTTTGGCAAATTCCTCTCTATGGCAAAATGCCTGTTGTGATACCAGGAACTAGAGGTCCTGAAGGTGTATGGTGTAAAAGGCAACGAAAAAATCCAACTAAGATTCATGTTAATCAACATAAAATTAAAGCTAACAGCCAGAAAATTAAAAACGATCCTCAAATGACTCCTGAGCAGTTGATACCAGTAATCACCTTGAAGCAGACAAATCATAACGATATGGGTCATCAAATGGAAATACATGGTCCATGTCGTATAGTTTATAAACCTTATGAACCTTTACCTTGTGGAGCTCATTTGTGGATTGAGACCTATTATCCAGTACAGTTTGTCGATACTCAGTTTAAACCTGTTACAGCCAGGCAATCTTATAAAAATGTTCGGCTTAAATATGGTTAGACTATGACAAATATAGCACAACTTTTCTTTTGGTGGAGTGAGATTTTAATCCTCTTGCTACAGTTAAATCTACTTCTGTTTAGGATGATTGGAAATTGTGAGTTTTTCTTTTAACTTTTCAGTGTTATCCCAACACTGTAATTGTTTTGACTCCGACTCCTAGTCTTTCTGAAAATTAGTGATTATTTCATATCCTCAACATTTTCTATATATTTGCCTAGGATAGTCTATGTTTTCAAGCTTTAGCAAGCAATAGTAAATCATATCCCTATAACGGTTGAGTTCGTCAACAAATTAAAAGATACTGTCATCTATCACAACAGAGATTTCCAGACAAAAAAGGTAATCTCAACCAACACAGGATTTTAACAGCCAACCCATCACAATTCCTAAACCTCCAAATCTCACAGCTTGCCAAAATGGTTCTTTTATGCTATTCCAACCAAATGAACTGCTTTCTAGGTTTAGTTCTATTGTTTCTAATTCTGTCTGTATCTGTTGTAACTCTTCTCGCAATTTATGAGTTTTTTGGCGACGTACTTCCGGTCGCACTTCTTCTAAACGATGCTGGAGTTCTGCTTTGCGTTTCTGGTAAGACTGAATTTGAGAATAACGTTCTTTCACAGCAGCAAGATTATGTTCTACCTCTGCCAATACTTGTGCCAGTTCCGTCTCTGAAACTTCTGAGTCCTGATTAACTGGGGCATAATTTGAACACTCATCATTTAATTTTTTCGGAGAATGTTCTGGAGAAGGATTCATGCTGGCATAATTAAGTATAGTAACTTCACTGGAAAACATTATCTAAGCAGATATGCTTAACTCTAACTCAACCCCTACAACTATGACTAACAAAGTAGAGACTTCTAATCATAGAGATTTACAAGAATATAGCACACTAGAACTAGCTCAAGCTTTAGCCGAAAGACTTGCTATACAAGAAAGAGACTGGCATCGACTCAAATCTAATCGCCAAGTTCGTGCATTAGAGCTAACTATAGCTGGCTTAGTTTTTCTGATTAAGGGTCAACCCACCGAAGCGATCGCACGCCTAAACCAAGCTACTAACTGGTTAGATCGCTCAATTTCAGCTCCTCCATGTCCAGGTCATGGTTCTCAGAAAAATTAATTACTTTAAGTTAAGTTAATTATTCATCGTACCAAGGGCAATCTAGAGTTATTCCTTACCTTTTTGCATAGCATTAACTCTGTGCCCTTGGAATTCCATTCAATATAATCAAAAACTTGGTATATAATGTATATTCCTCGACCACATTCTTTTTCATCCTCACAATCTGTGTATTTATCAGGATCATCAGCAATTAGTTGCTTATTTTGGTTGGGTCTACAAGGTGGTTTAAAACCAGGACCTTGATCTGATATCACCCACCAGTAGTGGTCTTTGACAATTGAAAAACGGACTAAAACTGTTTTAGTGGGGTCTAAATTATTCCCATGCTTTGTCGCATTTACTAACGCCTCTTGTAATCCTAATCGCAATTCTGGATGCCAGTGTTTAGGAACATCTGCCAGTAGCAGATCGAGGATCGGACACAAATAGAGGGTAGAAGCGAAGCTAATTGTCACCCAATTTTGATCTATTTGACGTGGACGTGATGATATAGCAATCACTTAAAAAACTCCCTAGCCTTTGTATGGGGCATAGTCAACAACTACTTTTGTCAAGAGTTGTGAATTTCCTCTATAGTTCAAAAAGCTTTTATTTGAGCATCGCTGCCCTCATATTTCCTATAGTATCAAAACTCTTAATAAAAATAAAGTACCTAAGCAGAATTAGTGCAAATTCTTGGAGATTTTCTACTTGGAGGATCTAATATCTACTCTTGGGACTTTAGCAAAAACACTATTCAAAGGATTACATAGTAAAGGTTTGCTCTCTAAATTAGCCTGTTTATTTATCTATCGAGATTTGAGCTATTTTTCCCCTATAGAGCTTTCACCTATTTTA
>NZ_JAAHGT010000682.1 GCF_010672385.1 Okeania sp. SIO2F4 | reverse complement strand
TTATCATCAAAATTTGTTGAGAGATTTTAGCTGGCATTGCTTGATAGTCTGGTTGAGCAGATAGTATCTTTTGAAGCTGATGATAAGAAAGATAAGTATTTGAAAATATCAAAAACTGATGAACTAAATAATTAGCATACTTATAGAGATTTTTAGATAACAAAAACGGTCGGTCAATTTCAGTATAGCAATCCGTGCATAGGTTGCGGGTAATCAAAAAGTAGATAAAAAAACTGAAATTCCCACCAGTTAAGTGTTCCCAGTTAAGCGTTCCCTAAAAGCAGTAAGATTTTTATACACAAATAAAATAGGATTGCTATATAAAACCGATTATTTTTTGTATGGGATATGTCTCTCAACTAATTTCATAAATCAAGGAGTTAAAATTACTAAAGGATTCGAGCATTTCGGAATTTTTCTGATTATTTAGTCTGGAACTCTCAGCCAATTTCATTATACTATTAAAAAGATGGTCGAGGGTTATTAAATTTTACTTCCGATTTTTATGCTTCCTTAATAGCAGTTATTCTGTTAACAAATAATTATCATCAGGTGAGGGAGATACCTCTGGACTACTAGATGATTTTTCAGTTTCTAACTCATCTTTTTTATCTGAAGATTCTTCGGCTTCACCCGATGATTCTTCTGTTTTTTCTTGTTTTTCCCATTCGGAAACTGGTTTAGTTAAGACATTTTTGAAGTTGACAGATAACAACAAAACAGATACTTCTTCCGGCGGTTCTCCCTCCGGTTCTAATTGAGAATATATAAAATTACCATCAAAGTCTGGTTGACCTAAAAATAGACGACTGGTTTTACCTTCTTTGAGTTTAATTTCTACAGTTATTTCTGGTTTTTCTAAACCATATTCTGATAACTGAGAAGCTGAAGTAGTGATGGAGCGATCGCTTTTTAAGTTTGTTAGTTCAGCTAGTAAAAATTCTACTGTTTGTAAGTCAGCTTTTTTTTCTACAGGTGCGGTTATATTCCAGGTTTTTTCTTCTGCTTCTTGGTCTATTTTTAAGGTTAATGTTTCTGACTCTTGTTTGATGGTAATAGTCTGAATTTGTTCTGACTCAAAATCAAACACTTGTTTTTGTTGTTCTTGGATTTCTGCTTGTTCTTGTTTGCCTCGAATTTCATGGAAGTAAACAAATCCTCCTAAAGCAACTGCTGTTAACATTAATATTAAAGTTGTTCTTTTAATTTTCATGATTTTAGGGAGTAGGGAGTAGTCAGTTATCAGTTATCAGTTATCAGCTATCAGCTAAATATTTTTTCTAGTCTTATCAATAAATATTTTTTCTAGTCTTATCAAAATAACAAAGTAAAAATTTCACTCCTGAATTATCCATTATTAATTATCCATTATTCATTATCAATAGTCCACCCATAAACCGGGTTTATCGACGAAATTTCGGAAAAATAATAATCAAGGTAATAAACCAGGTTTCTTGTTAATCAGTTATCAGCTAAATATTTTTTCTTTTATAAGAATAACAAAGTAAAAATTTAACTTCTGAATTCTGAATTCTAAATTCGCCCATTCTAAATTCTGAATATTTTTTCTAGTCTTATCAAAATAACAAAGTAAGTAAGTAGGCGTGAATAAACCTTACTATCTAACGAAATTTTAAAGCAGTTGAAACCCGTATCTATTGCTTCCTTCCACTCGGTGACCGTCGCTTCGGAGGTACTTGTAGATTTTTTCACCTACCTACTTAAAAATTTAACTCCTGAATTATCAATTATCCATTATCCATTATCCATTAATTAACGTCTTTTCCACCAGATTATTCCACCAATTGCCAGAGCTAAAATTGGCAGAATTACAATTGCCATCCAACTTAAAAATCTAGCTTGCACTAAAGTCATTGCAATGCGACGGTTTGTAGTTTTTTTCGGACTAATAGAAAGTGTTTCTTGTTCTGGTTTACTTAACCAAGAAACTGAGTTAAGAAAAACATCTCCATTCAGTTGTTGTTGAAACCAACCATTTGTCGCAAATTGAGAATTTCCTAACACTATCAAACGTGCTTCTTCTGATTTATTTTCTGATTTTGCCTCTATTTTACTAGAGTCTAATTCATCTGGCGGTTGACCGGGAAGTGGGGGAATAACCTCTGCTGAAGTTGTCTCTTTTTCTGCTTCTAATTCTGAAGTAGAAGTTGTCGCAGGTTGATTAGGTGGTTGACCGGGAAGTGGAGGAATAGGAGTAAGGTTTAATTCCGTTTCCTGACTTTTTTCCTCAGTGGAAGAACGAGTCAAAGCTACACCTAAAGATAATGGCCCAAGCCGATCCCTACCCTCATTAAATCTTAACTGACCCCTTAAATCTGTTTCTGCCCAACTTTGGTCATTAGTCCAAATTAGAGGACTTTCCTCTATCCCATCTATGTCTTCACTTTCGATGGGACGGGCAAAAGGATATAATGAAATACCATTGCCAAAATCTTGAGTAATAGGATGTTCTCCATACCTAGTTACTAATACCACCCAGGGGTCAAGACCTACTAATCTACCAATTTCTGGATTATCTATTGCCAGGCGATCGTCAACTAATACACCCCACTCTGCAAATAAATCATTTAATCCTGGGTCGGTGCTTGGGTCTAACATTATTAATACACCGCCACCTTGGTCTAAATATTCTTGTAAAGCAGTAACTTCTGCTTCTAAAAATTCTCTTTGAGCGCCAGCAATAATCAGAACATCTGCATCTTCTGGTACTTGAGAAATAGTTGCCAAGTTGATAGATTCTATTATGTAATTTTTATTTTCAAGAGCATTAACAGCTTCAGAAAAACCTTCTTGACCTTCTTCTAATTTTCGTTCCCCATGACCTTGAAGAAAGTAGATTTTTAAAGTTCTGCTGCCCAGTATTTTTTCGATACTATTTGTCAGTTTAGATTCGGTTAAGGGTTCTAGTTGTCTACTAATAATAACTTCTTTTTTTTCTCCGACTTCGAGATGTATTTCTCCTAACTGTTTGACTCCAAATTGATTGGCTTTTCCAGGTTCTGTTTGAGGGTCTACTAACTCAAACCTAAATTTACCATTTCCTTGTCTTTGATAATTTTCTAATAGTTGGGAATATTGGGGATTTTCACCCCGGTCAAATATCCAAAGTTTGACTGGTTGTTCGAGATTTTCTAATACTTCTATAGTTTGTGGTGATAATGTAAATTTTTGGTTTTCAGTAAAGTCTATTCTAGTTTGATAACGAACTCCTAAAAAGTTAATTAGTGCCAAAATTATTAGTACGGAAATAGTAGCAAAAATTGCGTTTGTACCTGCTTCGGTTGCTCGACCACTCCACCAACTTGTTGTTGAGTTTCGTTCTACAGAATAAGCTTGATAAAAAATCCATAAACCAGTTATTACTATGCCGGCAGTTATTAAAGCTAATGGTATAGGTTCCCAAGTTCCTGAAACAAAACCTGCCGATACACCGATAATAGTTAAAATTGGTCCTAACCAAAATAAATAATTCCAAGTACTTTTGATAATTTTCATATTATCTTTTTTTCGATTTGTAAATTGTCTTGAACAGGAAATAAGGAATAATACTGTTTCACGGAAGTTAAAAGTCAAAAGTTAAAAGTCAAAAGTAATATTTTATAGGCTCAAAACTCTGATGCTACACTAATTTCAGGAAATTATTTCACATCTAAAGTTTGAAACTCTTTGTAACATTCTTTTTTGAAATTGGTATAACACAGAAACAATATTATAAATAAATTTAGGGATTTATGCAATGAATGATTTAGTTATTTCCCTAGAAGCTGAAAGGCAAAACGGTAAATTAAGAAGAGATTTTTTCTCTTGTTTCAGTCAAATGAAGTCTTAATTTTATACCTCCCGGCAAGTTGTCTTTTCATAATTTTGGTATAAGACTCGAACTAAAATAATATTGATTTAGTTATCTATAATTACTTGAGGGATTAATCTCTAAGTAATTGAATATTCTATCCTTTGCTTTCTATCCTCTTCAATAGGTTTCTCTTCTTCCTTGAATTACGGAAAGTCTCTCATGCAAATAAATTTACCAGTGGTTGAAAAAAAATTTTGCTGTTGAAGTGCATATTTCTGAATTTTTATCCTGATGAATAAGTACCAGAGCAGAATTAATCTAACATTTTTGGGAGGGTAGTAGACGGACATATCTAAAATGTTGCAATAGTAGGGACAGGTTTTGCTTCAAATTAATGATATTAACATTTGATGAAATGAACCTACCCCGTCGCCCCACCCCCATGACCTAATGGACAAAATTAACTGTGTCAATCCAGTAGGTATAAATACGTTAAAAATCTCAATTAGTTAAAAATTATCCTTTTAGAAGACTTAATTAGTGAAATTATTCGCAAGCGCAAAGCTACTGCAGATGTTCCTAAAAAATCTGTGGATTATTTTAATTGTTTGGAATTAAAGATAAGTAAACTTAAAGATTTACAAGAATCAATTCTTAGATTATCAACTACTTCTTCGATGGGAGTTTAACAACTTTATCAAATTGATTTTCAGACAATATTAAACAGAATTACTCAAGAAGGTAAGGTCTGGGAAAATCTCTGGCAAAGACTTAATCGTGACACAATTAATATTGGTGTTGTCGGGTTAGCACGTCAAGGTAAGAGTACCTTTCTACAAAATGTCGCTGGATTAACGGATGAAAAAGATGAAGGAATTATTCCTAGTAGCGATCGCTTGCCTTGTACTACTGTTCAAAGTAATATTTATCATCATGAAGGGGATACTTTTGCTAAGGTTTATTTTCATTCTGAATCTTCTTTTATTCAGGAGATTATTACGCCTTATTATCAAGAGTTAGGCTTTGAAAATATTCCGAAAAATCTTCATGAGTTTGCTAATTTTGCATTTCCTTCTCAGCCTATTAATCCTCAGCATCCTGCTAAAGCTGAGGCTATTTATGAGCATTTACGACAGGATTATTATGTTCATCTAAATAAATATTCTGATTTATTACAGTCGAAAAAGCGTTTTATTGAGGTTCCAAAGGATGAAATAAGAGAGTATGTTTCTCAAAGTTATGATGCTAAAAGTAATCCACAGTTTTTCAATCATTTAGCTGTATAAAAGGTGGAAATTTTTTGCCGTTTTCCTCAAGTAGGAGTGAAAAAATTGGCTTTAGTTGATATGCCTGGTTTGGGAGATACTAGACTGGGCGATACAGAAAGAATGATTAAAGCTTTGGCGGAAGATATTGATTTTATTTTGTTGATTCGGAGACCAGGAAAAAAAGGAACGGGGGATTTTTTACGGAAGGAAGATGTGAATTTATATGATGTCGCTTCTCAAGCTTTA
>NZ_JAAHGT010000681.1 GCF_010672385.1 Okeania sp. SIO2F4 | reverse complement strand
TCATTCAATACAAGTTTTGGGTTTGAGATAAAACAGTTATTTAGGGTTTGCTGATTAAATCTGAAAGTATTGACAGATAGATAAAGATTTGAGTGATTTTATGTCCGGCAAAACTGGGAGCTTTTCGGTTGAAGCGAGCTGAAAAAGTGAGCATTTTAGGGTAACGCAAGGCAGAAAAATCACTCTTACTATTGTTTCGAGCACCTTCTGTGTAACTCCTATTTCTCCTGACTCTTTACTACTCCCTACTCCCTACCTCAACAAAAAGACTTTCCATACGCAAACCCTATTTTAAAGACTATAGATTTTGGCCATTTAATCTTATCCTTACTATGCTCAGATTTTTTTGGAACCGTAGTAGCACCTCTAGCTTTATTTTGTCGGAAAGTTTGAGGCAATATAGACTTCTCCCCTATAGCAGAAGTCAGAAGTTATAAGTTATAGGGCGCAAAGTTAAATTCTTGCTGTAACTAAATTTGAGAGGAGCGAGAATGTCCAGGATGATTTTTCGAGCCCATAGTTGGGAAATCTCCCCATCACCCCATCACCCCATCACCCCATCATCCCATCATCCCATCATCCCATCACCCCATCACCCCATCACCCCATCACCCCATCTCCGAATCTCCGAATCTCCGAATCACCCCACCTCCCCATCTCCCCATCAGAAAAGGTTCTTAGGAGTTCCTTATAAGGAATAGCTTTCAAAGGAGGGGTTAGGTTTTTTTACTCACAATTGAACCTAAAACCTAAAACCTTTTTTAATAGTCTAAGATTTGATACTCTCAACAGGTATTTTTTACTATTTTGCCTTTCTCAAATTTCTCAAGTTCACCCTATGGCCAAGTGAATTTATTTCAGTTAAGTAGAACTTATGGTAAAGTTAATTTATATAGTTCTAAAATTATTTTATTCATATTGTTTAAAATTCATTTTTTTCAATGTAAAACAGGAAACAGGGAATTATATAGATAATTATAGATAGATGAAATGATTGATTGACTTATCTTTTTAAAGGCTTGAACTTTGGTTGTAAAAATCATTCTGATATTGTTTTCTTAGTCAGAAAAATTATTGGCAAAAAATGGTGTTTTATCTTACTTTAAATATCTCACCCTTCTGAACGGTTTTGAAAATAAAGTAATTCATTAATGGATAATGGATAATTGATAATTACAAGAAGGTTAAAACCGCACGGGAATTGAATATAAGGAATATTGTCTTTGTTTTCCCCTATCCAAGGGGAGGCTTTAAACCATAATTATTTAATTATTAATTATTAATTATTAATTTTTCGGTAAGTGCTTAAGCAAAATTAATTACTATTATTTATTCCCTGTAATTTCTACAGCATCAGCTTTTTAGCTTCAGAGTATGTGTAATTAATTTTGCATGACTACTCAGAGCAAGCTAAAAAAAGACATTGCTGGGATATTTAGCCACAAAATGCCTCAAAATAATCATATACCTGACTTTTGAGCTAATTTACAATTTGATATGTATAGCAATCCTAAATGATTTGTGAAAATTTTTAGAATAGTTAATATTAACTAAAAACCTTGAAAATTATGACTCAGTCCTCCTGAATCCTGACTCCTAATACCAATTCACTTTAAAGATGTCACAAATAGTTTCCAACTTTAAATGTCAAATAATTGCCTCAAACCTTTCTCTTATCAAAGTTTTTAGCCTATCCAATCTAACTTCTGAATTCTGAATTCTGAATTCTGTGAAATGGTATAAATACCACCAAAATATTACAACTGAAATAGGATTGCTATAACATACAAAATTTACCGAATAATTAATAATTACTAATTAAATAATTCAGCTTACTCTGCCTCCCCTTTCAAAGGAAAAAAAGTGCTAGGATATTTCCTGATATTCAATCAATAACGGTTTTAACCAGAGGTAATTATCCATTATCCATTATCCATTATCAATTATCAATTAATGAAAATGCCCTACTTAAATGCCAAAATAACCATAAATATTATTTGTTTAGTCTTAAATTTTATTTCCTCTAATTCTTGATTCTGTATGCAATTGGTACAAAAAAAAATGAACACTAATGAAAATAGCAATAATAAACTTTTTAACTTGCTCCTCAATCAACTACCCAATCAATTTACAGGTAAGTTAGAAATAAAAAGTCATCGCCACAGTTGGATACTATTTTTCTGTATAGGTCGTCTAGTTTGGGCTATAGGTGGAGCACATTATAATCGGCGATTTCACAAAATATGGCATCAATTTTGTTCTAATATTTCTCTAGACAAAATTAAGTTCCGAGAAGGAGATTATACGATTTGTTATTACTATCATATTATGTCTGTTTTATCGAGGCGAAAATCATTAACTCCCCCTCAAACAAAAGCAGTAGTATTGGCAAATTTAAAAGAAGTTTTATTTGATATTCTACAGGAACAATCCCAACAAGAATTAACCTATAATTTATCTGATGCAGGATTAGATAAATCTTTAATCCTCATGTCTACAGTGATTCCAGCAGAAACTATTCTTCCGCCTATTAATAAGTTATGGCTGGAGTGGGAAAAATCTAATTTAGCTCCATATTCTCCTAACCTAGTTCCTGTAATCACAAATGCTAAACAGTTACAAAAAGTAGCAAAAAATAACTCTTATAATACAATTACGAAGTTAGTTGATGGCAAACACTCACTTCGAGAAACTGCTGCTTTGGTGAACAAAGATTTGCGCCAGTTAACTTTATTTTTAATCCCTTATATTAGGAATAAATTAATTGAGTTACAGGAAGTTCCAGATAAAAAACGTTTAGAAGGAAGTCCTGGATTAGAGCCAGATGTTGATACAGCACCATCTCCTACTAAACCTCAACCATTGATTGCTTGTGTAGATGATAGTAAAGAGATGTGTTATCTATTAGAGAAAATTATGAATAAGGGGGGTTATAGATTTCTTGGAATTCAAGACTCTATTAAAGCATTAGTCATGATTATTGAAGCTAAACCAGATATAATTTTCTTAGATTTAATGATGCCAATTGCTAATGGTTATGAAATTTGTACTCAACTCCGACGAGTACCTATGTTTGAGAATACACCAATAGTTATATTAACTGGAAATGATGGAGTTGTAGATAGAGTTCGAGCAAAAATGGTGGGAGCTACAGGGTATTTGACTAAACCTATTGAACCGAAAAAAGTTCTAGCTTTAGTCAAGCGATATTTACAAAATCCTCCATCTCCTGATGCTGAAATTAAATCTGATTCATCAGATTTATAATTGAGTTGGAGAATAGAGGAAGATGGGGGGATTGGGAGATGGGGAGATGAGGAGATGGGGAGATGAGGAGATGGGGAGATGGGGGGATTGGGGGATTGGGAGTAAAATTACGGAAAATCCTAATTTTTCAATACATTTACTTTTCCGAAATATTGATTCAATGAAAATTATATAACTTATCTCTTTTGTCAAGTTTTATCTCAAGAAAGATGTTTATAAAGGATAGCTTTGAAAAATGAGGTTTAAATGAATATAGACTTTAACGACTTTTATCGTAATATCATGTGCGGTTGAATACTTACACTTTGGAGGAAGGAAAGCAGAAGGGAAAGAAATCTTCAAAGGGAGAAAGTTTTTTTATCACTGATTATTCGGATAAATTAAAGCTACAATAAATGCTCAAATCTATGAACAAATAATTTGATGGTGAGAGAATTTATTGTATACGCTTGTCCAGTCGGTCAACTTAACAATCAACTAGAGAAATATTTCACTACCACTTGTGCAGAATGTGGTGAAAATGCTGCTCATAAATATATGCCTCACTGTACCTTGACAGGTTTTTTTCAGGATGAATTAACTGCCATTCCAATTTATATTCAAGCTTTAGACAATGCCTTGAAAAATTCTTTAACAACGCGCCCTAGTCAACCCATTATTGTTGTAGATATGGAGTTAAAAGCAGATTTTCATTATCTCAAAATAGAATCAATTTGGATAGAAAAACTTATTGCTAACTTTGCCAATACTGCTAGCTCACCCACTCGTACTAATCAGTTACGCCTCAAAAATAACTTACATCTCAGTTTAGCCTACAAATTTCCATTAAAACAACAACAAATTCTCGCCAAAATAGCAAAAAAAATTATCAATCCTCAAGCAGAAGTATCATGGGAATTACGATTTTATGAACGTCATCCCAATAACTCTTGGACTTGTCATCAATCTTGGCAACTTTGAGTAGGAAGTGAATAGAGATGACACAAATATTATTGCTTAAATAAATAGTATTAAACGATTTTTATACCAGTTGAAAAAATAATGCTATATTAACTTTTTTTATTTTTATTAGGTAGGGGAGTTGTCTGATTAGCAACCTACTTCTATTTCAATTTTGAAATTATATAGGAATGAGGATTTATTAACTTCTAGATTTCCTGCACAGAAGTACTTCAGTGCAATACTCTTAGATAAAAACTTTGGATCTTATTTAATTTTCATTCCATATTGGTTGAGACGCTTACTTGGAAGACAAGAGAGAAAGTAGATAAGCAAGAAAATTAAGTAGCTTATAGCAGTTTTCATTCATATTGACTACAAAACTTTTGTTTATGAATGTAGAATCAATGAATGTAAAATTCAGAATTATTAAATTAAGGAATTATAGCAGTTTTCCAAAATGTTGACGCCAAAACTTCTCCCCTCTCTGTGGCCTCAGCATAAGTACCTTCAAGCCAAAATCTCTGTACTCTATATTAATCAAAACTGCTATCATAGTTTTGTAGATAATTTTACCGTAACTATCTTTTTGGAATTTGTAATAATCTCATTTTTATATATAACAATTCCCATACTAATAAGGTAAAAAATTATAGGTTTTAGGGAACACTTAACTGGGAATAAGGAAAAGCGAATAGAGAATAGGTTTTAGGGAATAGAATATAAATAAAGATAAAAGATAGGTTACCTCATTAGCCTAGTAAACGCTATAAATCCCTACTAATTGTAGAATTTAGTAATTAGTCTTAAGATAGTAATTAACAAATACTAACAACAAATTTTTTCTTAATCATCTTCCTTACCGAATAATTAATAATTATTAATTAAATAATTCAGCTTACTCTGCCTCCCCTTTCAAGGGGAAAAAGCGGTCGAGGGATGGCGAGGTCTCCTCGCCATATCCAATCGACCAAGAGAGCGGTCGGAAAGCGGAGCATTCCCTCAGGATGGGATGGCGAGGTTTCCGTTCCCTCCGGGACGCTACGCGTTTTGCTCCGCAACATGTAAAGTGAAGCTTTGCGAAGCGCAAACGCTTGCCTCCAATCGACCAAGAGAAAAGTGCTAGTATATTTCCTTATA
>NZ_JAAHGT010000680.1 GCF_010672385.1 Okeania sp. SIO2F4 | reverse complement strand
GTTATTTGAGGAAATGACCCTAGATGCTTATAAGTTGTTAGGTTTGGCTAATGATTTATTTGTAGGTGAAGCTAAGGAACAACTACTCAATACTCTTCAAGATTTAGCGAAAAATTTGAGTCAACTCGAAGCGCATATTTCTCAAGCTTAGATGGATACTGTTGGCGCAATCTTAATTAAATTTTAAGGTAGATACAGAAAGCCTATTATTGCTCCTATCTAAGGGTTTTTCTATCTGTTGTATGATGCTTGGAGAATTTTTATCATTGACATAATCTGATAAAATATGATAAACTATAGATAATTTTTATTTTCTACTATTTAGCAATGCTATTGGAATGTAAAATTTAATTACACCCAAATAATTATCAGAAAACATTGCTAGAGCTAAAAATACTTTTCAAATAGGCTACAAAGATTACAGCTCAAGGGTTTCGCATCTAAGAATCATATTTTTTATCCATTTGGGTTAGAGCCATTTTCAGGCTATTGACCTATTTCCATTACCTATGTGGAGTTTTGGGTGATTTTTGTCACTGGAAATATCAAAGTTTTACTGACAAACGGTTTGAGAAGTACTGCATGGAACTGATAAATCCGCGCAAACCTAACCCCCCTGCCCCCCATCCCTACAAGGGAAGGGGGGTTGCCGGAGCCTCTCTCGGAGTAGGAGAGAGGTTTGGAGAGAGGTTTTTATGAGTTGACAAACAGCTTCTGAATTAATAATTTAGGTGGCCTCCTAGTCGGCCGTTCGATAGTTTCCCTATCTATAGACCTCTTGCAAAAGTCTTGATTAAATTAATTCAAGATATAAAATCAACAATTTAATCTCCCTATTCCCTATTCCCTATTCCCTATTCCCTGACTTCTGCAAGAAGTCTTATGATTTTTATCATTTTTTAACTCCTAGTATTGAATATATTTATGAAACCTAATTTTGCAGATTCTTACAAAATCACAGCTCTGACTATAATGCTTGGCACATTAGCAGCAGCACCCGCCAAATCTCAACCTATAACTCCTGCTAACGACGGCACCAACACAACTATTAATCAAAACGGTAATCAATTTGATATCCAAGGTGGTACTCGCAGTGGGGCCAACCTTTTTCATAGCTTTGACCAATTCAATGTCAATTCTGGCCAAACTGCCAACTTTGTCACCACCCAAGACACTAGCAACATTCTTGGTAGAGTTACTGGTGGAAATGCCTCTTATATTAATGGTCTTATCCAAGTTATCGGGGGTAATTCCAACCTCTTTTTAATGAACCCCGCAGGCATAATGTTTGGCCCAAACGCTAGCCTCAACATACCCGCCTCATTCAGTGTCACCACCGCCACAGGAATTGGTTTTGATAACAACAATTACTGGTTTAAGGCCATGGGTACAAATGATTATGCTAATTTAGTCGGAGAACCCAGTGGTTATAGATTTAATGTATCTAACCCAGGTGCTATAGTTAACGAAGCCAATTTAACATTAAATCCTGGAGAAAACCTAACTTTTGTAGGTGGAACAGTCATCAACACTGGTCAACTATCCACCCCAGGGGGAAACATTACCATTGCAGCAGTAGAAGGTGGCAGCACTCTGAAAATATCTCAACCAGGACATGTATTAAGTTTAGAAGTACCCTCAACAACAGGGAGTGAGTCAGAAACTGTAAGTATTACCCCCCAATCTTTGCCCGGACTTTTAACAGGTGGGAGCGACATGAGCGCCACATCCATAACTGTGAATGAAAGTGGGGAAGTGGTATTGACAGCTTCAAATACAGTGGTTGAAGATGTAGCAGGAACGGCGATCGCTTCTGGGAGTTTGGATGTATCGAGCGGTGAGGATGTAGGAGGGCAGGTTAATGTGTTAGGCGATCGCGTAGCTCTGATTGATACTAATATTAATGCGAATGGTTTAAATGGTGGAGGTAAAGTATTAATTGGAGGCAACTCCGAAGGCACAGTTTTCAATTCTCAAGACACTTTTGTTAATAGTGGCTCAACTATTTATGCTTATGCTATTGAGGATGGAGATGGAGGAGATGTCACAATTTGGTCTGATGGAATTACTAATTTTGCGGGACAGATTGATGTTGCAGGAGGGTTACTTTCTGGTAATGGAGGGTTTGTTGAAGTTAGGGGACAACAAGAATTAACATTTTATAGTAGCTCAACTATTTACGCTTATGCTATTGAGGATGGAGGAGATGTAAAAATTTGGTCTGATGGAATTACTAATTTTGCGGGAGAGATTGATGCGACAGGAGGGTTTTCTGGTAATGGAGGGTTTGTTGAAGTTAGGGGACAACAAGAATTAACATTTGATAGTGGCTCAACTATTTATGCTAGTGCTATGGGGAATGGAGATGGAGGAAATGTAAAAATTTGGTCTGATGGAATTACTAATTTTGCGGGAGAGATTGATGTTGCAGGAGGGTTACTTTCTGGTAATGGAGGGCTTGTTGAAGTTAGGGGACAACAAGAATTAACATTTGATACTGGCTCAACTATTTCTGCTAATGCTTTTGACAATGGAGACGGAGGAGATGTAAAAATTTGGTCTGATGGAACTATTAATTTTGCGGGAGAGATTGATGCTACAGGAGGAGAATTTTCTGGTAATGGAGGGTTTGTTGAAGTTACGGGACAAGAATTAACATTTGATGGAACTGTGGATGTTACTGCAGCATTAGGAGAAGATGGAACGATATTATTACAACCAGAAACTATAACGATAGGACAAGCACAAGGAGAAGGAGAACCAGAAAATTCCAATAATTCACAAATTGCTCAAGATGAGAATGCAGATGTGACAATTTCGGCAGAAAATATTGGGCAATTATCAGGGAATGTAATATTAGAAGCTGACAATGATATAACAGTTAATGAAAAGATAGAAACTGATTCGTCTGTAGAATTAAAAGCTGGTAGAAGTATTAATATAAATGCTGATATTGATACATCAGTTGGGAATGGAAATATTGATTTACTTGGTAATAATGATGAGATGAATGTTGCTAACCGGAGTGAAGGGGCAGCATCAATAAATCAGTTAGATGGAACGACGTTAAATGCTGGTAGTGGCACTATTAATATTGAGTTAGGAAATTTGGGAGAAGTAGGGGATATAAATCTGGCAAATTTAACTACAACAGGGCAGGTTTTAGTTAATGCTAATGGGGGAAATATTGCTAGGGTTTCTGAGAATTCAATTATTAATGCGGGTAGTGTTTTATTTCAAACAAGTGGCAGTGGTGGAATAGGTTTAACAGATGCGCCTTTGCAGTTAAATGTGGAGAACTTAGAAGCGGTTTCTGGTAGTGGAGGAGTATTTTTTGATTTAGGAAATGTAAATATTGGTGGTGTGAGCGAGGATGTAGATGGTATTTCTGCAAGTGGAGGAAATATAGAAATTAAGAGCGAAGGAAATGTTACATTAACAGAAAATATTTCTGCGGATGGTGCGATTAATATAGAAGCGACTGGAGATATTTCTGCTACAGGAAGTGGAATTAGTAGTAATGGGGAAAATGTTTCTTTGTCTGCAACTAATATTTCCATAGCAGATGAGTTTGATGAAACTTCTGGGGATGCGGATATTAAGTTAGAGGCGACAAATAATATTACTGTTGAGGATATAGAGGATGATGTGTTGGAATTTCTGCCTGGGGATGGAGAGATAGAATTTCGTGCAGATGTGGATGGGGATGGAGTTGGTGTTGTTCAGATGTTGGATAACCAAGCAGATATTGGTAGCGATCCGAATACCTTTGAGAATGGGGCAGATACTATTAAGACTAATGGGCGCAATTTGACTATTGCTGGTGCTGAAATTGTTTTGGGAAATATTGATACTTCGCTATCAACCTATTCATTATTTAATTTTAATGTAGATGTGGATGAGGGTGGAGCAATACCGACAGAAGGTACAACAGGGGATGCAACCTTTACTTTTACTGTAGATGGTGACTTGGGAACTGTAGAGGATCTAGATGTTCGGTTTTCTGCCGCACATACTTGGAATTCAGATTTAGAAGTTTATCTGACATCACCAGAAGGGCAGGAAGTAACATTGTTTGCTGGTGTTGGTGGTGATGGAGACAATTTTCAGGATACAGTATTGAATGATGATGCTTCTGCAAGTATTAGCTCTGGTAACGCTCCGTTTAATGGTACATATCGTCCTCAAGGAAATTTAGCAGATTTTAATGGAGAGAACCCCAATGGAACTTGGACTTTGACGGTCAAAGATACTTATCCTACAGCAGATGATGGCACTTTGTACAGAGCTGGTGATGCTGCTCCTTGGGGGACTGCCGTAGGAACACAACTCTTGCTACGTACTCCTGTTGTTCAGAGTGGTGGAGGAAATGGTGGGGCAATTAATATAGAAGCAACTCATGGCGATATTAGTGTAGCAAATATTCGTAGTTTGAGCAAAACTGGTGATGGGGGTACAGTTGACCTGAAGGCTAACAACAACATTATTACAGGTCCGATTAATTCTAGTTCAAATCAAGGAATTGGGGGTGATATTAACCTCAATGCTATCTCTGGTAATATTGATACACTTTCATTGGATACTTCATCCTTTGATGGAGATGGGGGTAATGTAGAGATAACAGCAGCACAGGATATTAATACAGCAGATATTACTGCTAGCTCTTGGACTCAAAATTCAGGAAATATAACGATAGAAAGTACAGCAGGGGCAATTGATCTAACCGAAGGATTAAATGCCTCATCCTCTAATGGAAATGGAGGTAATATACAGATTAAAGCAACAGAGAATATTACTACAGCATATCTTACTGCTATCTCTTGGACTCAAAATGCCGGAAATATAACGATAGAAAGTACAGCAGGGGGGATAACTGCTCAAAATGATATAGATGCTAGAGGCAAGAATAATGGAGGTAATATACAAATTATTGGAGTACAGGATATTACTACCTCAGGAATTACAACCGAGTCTTATCAAAATGCTGGTAAAATTCGCATAGAAAGCACAGCAGGTTCAATTAATACCACTGCAGGTTCGCTTTTCAGTCATTAAGTTTCAGGAAATGCAGGGAATGTAGAGATAACGGCAGCAGGGGATATTAATACAGCAGATATTGCTACTTATTCTGAGGAAAATGCCGGAAATATAACTATAGAAAGTACAACAGGGGCGATAACTGCTCAAAATGATATAGATGCTAGAGGCAAGAATAATGGAGGTAATATACAAATTATTGGAGCAGGGGATATTAATACAGCAGATATTACTACTTCTTCTGAGACTCAAAATTCAGGAAATATAACGATAGAAAGTACAGCAGGGGCAATTGATCTAACAGAAGGATTAA
>NZ_JAAHGT010000068.1 GCF_010672385.1 Okeania sp. SIO2F4 | reverse complement strand
CAGTATTAATAGAGTTGTCGCTAAATAGATGGAAAAAATCGCTCAAATTAAGACACAGCAGTAATTACAGAAGTTTTTATTTAGGAATAGCTAAAATCCTTACTTGACTTGGGTTTGCCAGTTTTTTTTAGTTATAAAGCGACAAGTCTAATACAAAAAAATTCTCTGATACATACTCTCATCAAATTAGAAATTAGGACTGGTGAGAGACTGTTTGTAAAATAAGTATTAACACAGATGGGTAGTGACTAAAATCTAAAAGCGCTAGTACTTCAAGAGATTGAAATTTGGTAGATACCAGAGGTGGAAAGGTACATATATTCCTAGATTTTTAACTGACAAATAGTTGTCTTGATTTCTTCCTCCCTCCATACCTCCATACCTGTTACCAGTTAAGTGTTCCCAGTTAAGTGTTCCCTATCTTCTTTTTATATTTCCTGATACATTCAGTCTCTGAAAGTAATACCTATAACAGTGTATTCTTTCAAACTTCATCAAAACTTCATAAATTTTCTGTATAACTTTACCAAAACTTTAAGCAAAAATAGTGATAATTAAATTAAGCAACCAGGAAATCTATATAAAATCTACTAAAGTTTTCTAGTGGGACTTCAACAAAACAGAGTCATAAAATAGTCTTAAATATATAGGTAGATAGTTTTAGTTCAAAAAAGTATAAATCCTTAACTCTCAAGGGTTTTTCTAGGTCTTCCTGCGAAAACAGCTATTTTGGTTGCATCGACTTAATTCCTTTGCCTAGACTAATATTTCCTGTGGAATGCTACAAAAACAGCTATTTTTTCTCTTAGAAAATGTCTAACTACTACTAGAAAATTTACTGACAAATTCAACAACAGAATAAATTAAATATGACAAACATTCGTTTAGAAGCAGAAGACATCACTCTAACTGGCTACATATCTGAATCGAGGAGTATAGCTTCAGGTAATGCAGTAGTCTCTCTGTGGAATTCAGGCAACACACAAGGTAGTGCTACAACTCAGTTTACAGGAGCTACAGCTACATACGATGTAGTAGTAGGTTACTATGATGAGAATGATGGCCAAGGTCAAATCTCTATAGAAATAGGAATAGCACAAGATCAATGGACTCTAAACCAAAACTTAGGCAGTGGTGGAGTCAGCAACAGTAATAAAGTAGAACGAACAGTATTTACAGGGTTAGAGATATCAAATGGAGAAAACATTACTATCACAGGGACAGCAGAAAGTGCAGAATGGGCTAGAGTAGATTATGTAGAATTTATCCCAGTTGGACCAGGAACATTATCCCTGAGTAATGCCAGTTATAGTGTGAACGAAGATGGTACTCAAGCAGCAGTAAAAGTAGCTCGCAGCAATGGTAGTGGTGGAGAAGTCAGCGTCACACTTATCCCCAGTAATGGTACAGCAACAGCCCCTAATGATTATGATCATACTCCCATAACAGTTAACTTTGCTGATGGGGAAACAGAGAAAACTGTGAATATTCCCATTATTGATGATACTCAAACAGAGGGAGATGAAACTATTAATTTAGCTTTATCAAACCCCACAGGTGGAGCAACTCTTGGTACTCAAGATACGGCAGCATTAACTATTGTTGATAATGAAGTACCACCATCACCATTTCGCCTAGAAGCAGAAGACATGACTCTAACTGGCTACATATCTGAATCCAGAAGTGTAGCTTCAGGTGATGCAGTAGTCTCTTTGTGGAATTCAGGCAATACACAAGGTAGTGCTACAACTCAGTTTACAGGAGCTACAGCTACATACGATGTAGTAGTAGGTTACTATGATGAGAATGATGGTAAATCTCCTGTTTCGGTAGAAATTGGCAATGATACTATTGATTCCTGGGTGTTAGATAAAAATCTGGGTCATGGCTCGGTAAGTCGTCGCAATTTTGTAGAGCGAACTATTGCTACAAGTTTACAGATTAATAATGGAGAAAACATCACCCTCAATGGAGAAAGAGAAGCAGGAGAGTGGGCAAGATTTGATTACATTGAATTTATCCCTGTTACAGCACCAGATCCAGTATCAGGCACATTATCCTTGAGCGACACCACTTACAGTATCAATGAAGATGGTACAACTACTGCAGCAGTAACAGTAACTCGTAGCGACGGTAGTGATGGAGAAGTCAGTGTCACACTTATCCCCAGTAATGGTACAGCAACTGCTCCTGATGATTATGATAATACTTCTATAGTAGTTAACTTTGCTGATGGGGAAACAGAGAAAACTGTGAATATTCCCATTGTTGATGATACAGACACAGAGACAGATGAAACTATTAATTTAGCTTTATCAAATCCCACAGGTGGGGCAATTATTGGAACTCAGGATACAGCAGTATTAACAATAATAGATAATGAAAACCCAACAGCTATTGATGGTACTGAAGCAGGAGAAATTTTAACAGGAGACAAACAAAATAACTATATTAATGGTTTTGGTGGCGATGATACTCTCAATGGAGCTGGGGGAGATGACAGTTTATTTGGGGGTTCTGGCAACAATATCTACAATGGTAATAGTGGTAATGATACAGTTAGTTATGCCAACAACCAAACCAGTGGAGTTATTGCTAACCTAAATACTGGTAATGTCAGTCGCAAGTTTGAAACTTGGTCTGAAGATTTTAAAATTCTGCCTCTAGGTGACTCTAACACTCGTGGGTTCCCGAGCGGTTCAAGTATCGGTGGTTATCGCAACGAATTATGGAGATCCTTAAATGGTGCTGGGTACAATTTAGATTTTGTTGGTACAGCCTCAAGTGGTGCTTCTGATATTGATAGACACCATGAAGGTCGTGGTGCTTTTACTATTAATCACCTTATAGATAACACTGTCACTCAATTTCAAGGTTTCAATAGCCCATCAGTGGCAAAATACACAACTATTGAAAATACCTTGGGAACTTATAACCCAAATATGGTTTTAGTATTGGCAGGTACTAATGATATTCTCCAAGGTGATGATGCAGATACGGCGATCGCTGACCTAGAAGAACTTGTGGAGAGAATGGTTACTGCTGCACCTGATACCCATGTACTGGTTGCTTCTCTGATACCGAATACTTCAAATTCTACCCATAAGGCTATAACTTCTGAGTTTAGTGGGCGCATTGAAAGCGAAATTGTGCAACCAAAGGCAAATGCTGGTCAAAATGTCAGTTTTGTAGATATCTTTAATGCTCCACTAATTTCCAGTGACTTTACTTCTGATGGTATCCACCTGAAATCTAGTGGTTATGATAAATTAGCAGAGGTTTGGGAAGATGCGATCCTTAATACGGTTGTTGCTGAAGATACTCTAATCAATGTGGAAAATTTAATTGGTTCTGATGGCAATGACGAACTCACAGGGAACAATGGTGCTAACGAACTTACTGGTGGTGCTGGTGATGACACCCTTACTGGTGGTGCTGGTGATGATTTATTTGTCTACAGTAAAGGAGATGGAACTGACGTTGTTACAGACTTTGGATTTGGTAACGATCTATTTGGACTATCTGGTGGTTTAACTTTCAATGAATTAACAATTCAAAATGCAGGTGCAAACACTATAATTAGAGTTACCTCTACTAATGAAGTTTTGGCTGTAGTTGAAGGAGCGATCGCCAATGATATTACCTCTGCTGATTTCACAATTGTCTAAAATCTTCTGGTATTCCTGTATACATAGTGATTTATTGTGGAGAAAGGGAACAGTTCATTAATTGATAATGGATAATTGATAATTACTTCTGGTTAAAACCGCAAGGGAATTGAATATAAAGTAAGCGGATTTGATCTGATATAATCGGAGCTTACGCAAAGTATTAAATCATACACCATCTGTAGGGGCAAACGGCTGTTTGCCCCTACTACCTTTTTTACTGTAACAACCTTTTTTGAATTTGATATAAAATATTTTATTAAGCTAGGGTTAATTGGAAATGGATAATTGATAATGAATTAGCTTGGTAAACTTTGGACAAAAAGTCAACTATTTCTCTTAGATATAAAAAGGGTGAAAGTTTTTCAATAGTACAAAAATTTTCAACTTTAAATAATTATCCATTATAAAAATTATCCATTATAAATTAATGAACCTAGCTTTTGGCCTTTAACTACAGAACAATAATCAACCTTGTTATTCAATTCATACGAATTCATCTTTTGCTTTCTACCAATTACTCTGGCTATCTTTTTTGGCTTAAGTAAATTCCGGATGGTTAGGGGTGCAACAGTGTGGTTATTACTTACCTCACTATTTTTCTATGGTTACTGGAAAATCAGTTATTTACCTCTATTAATAATTTCTGTTTTAGGTAACTATTATTTTGGTGAATATATCAAGTCTTCTCCACCAGGAAGCAAACCAGCAAAAATTTTAATGTGGGCAGGTATTTGTTTCAATTTAGGAATATTAGGTTATTACAAATATGCAGGATTTTTCATCAGTTCCCTAAATGAAATATTCCAGGCAAATTTAGCAGTACCTAAAATTTTCTTGCCTTTAGCAATTTCATTTTACAGTTTTACTCAAATTGCTTACTTGGTTGATGCTTATCAAGGAGAAACTAAAGATTACAAATATGACTTACTTTCTTATAGTTTATTCGTCGTATTTTTTCCTCAATTAATTGCTGGACCAATTCTTCGACATGACGAACTTATCCCTCAGTTAAAACAACTCAAAGTTTTTGTTTTTTCTCACAAAAATGTGGCAATGGGTATAGCTTTATTTACTCTAGGATTAGCAAAAAAAGTATTAATAGCAGACAATGTATCTCCTTGGGTAGCAGGAGTATTTAATAATGCTAATAATGTCACTTTTCTGGAAGCTTGGATAGGAGCTTTAAGTTATACATTTCAACTATATTTTGATTTTTCTGGCTATTCAGATATGGCTATTGGTTTAGGGTGGATGTTTAATCTGAATTTACCAATTAATTTTAATTCTCCCTATAAAGCAATTTCTATCATTGATTTTTGGCGCAGATGGCATATTACTCTCTCTAATTTTTTGCGGGATTATCTTTATATTCCTCTTGGTGGTAGTCGTAGAGGAGAAGTGCGTCGCTATGCTAATTTATTGATGACTATGTTATTAGGTGGTTTATGGCATGGTGCAGGTTGGACTTATATAATTTGGGGTGGTATGCAAGGTACTTATCTGATGATTAATCATGGGTGGCGGAAATTAGGAATTAAATTACCAGCTTTTTTTGGTTGGGTAATAACTTTTCTGGCAGTTATTTTTAGTTGGGTGGTTTTTCGAGCTACTAATATTAATGATGCTGTCGCTATTTGGCAGGCAATGTTGGGAATGAAAGGTATTGTCTTGGTTAATGATTTTAAGAGTGTTTTATTTTGGTTGAGTGGATTAGGTGTACAGTTTGAAAGTTGGCGAGAATTTCCTTATTTACCGGAGAATTATAAATTTAGTTTCATCGTGTTAATCTCAGTATTTTTTATAGCTACTCTCACACCAAATACTCAGGAAATTATGCAAAAGTTTAAACCTAGTTGGTGGTGGAGTCTGTGGATTAGTGGTTTAGCTATTGCTTGTTTACTTTCTCTAAATCGTGTTTCTGAATTTCTTTACTTCCAATTTTAATTTTATAGTGCGTAGCGCTAGGGAATAGGGAATATTCATTAATGGATAATTGATAATGGATAATTACCTCTCCCTTTTAGAGAGAGGATTGACTAAAAGGAAAAAATTTATTTCTCGCGTTTGTGATTGGATATGGTTAGGTTTCCTCAGGATCTCTCGACCGCTTTTTCCCCTTTATTGGGGAGACTTTCAACCTGAATTATTTAATTATTTAATTATTAATTATTCGGTAAACTGTCAAAGGGTTTCAGGATTTAGAAATGTCAAATACCTTAATGGGTAGCGCTATAGTGTTTAATTAGGGCTGGCTGATTAAATCTCAAAGCATTGATAAATAAAGGCTCAAGCCTTTTCATATGCTAAAAAAGTGCCACCTTTTGGCTATCAATAGCTCAAAAAGTGAGGATGGGTGAGCAAACAACAGTGGAAAAATTGAGAGACAATTGCTCCGACTACATCTTCTGTAATCCACCATTTCTCCTGACTACTGACTATTGACTAATAGACTTCTCCAAAAATGAAAAATAAAATCAATTTTTATCCATAAATTATCAATTACTCCCCCCTGTTCCCTGTTTCCTGTTCCCTGTTCCCTGTCACCTCTTTTCTGGAGATATTTACTGACTACTACAAAGACCAATAAAGACTTTTCAGCAAACCCTAATCAAGGTGCAAATATGAAAAAATATCGTCAATTTAATCTGACTTTTCTTGGGCTTGTATTTCCTGGTTTATTATCTTTTGGTTTGTTTAATTTAGCTGTAGATCCCTATGGAGTAATGAACAACCAAAATTTATTTGGTTTGGAGTTACTCAAAATAAAAAAAATCATTAGTGTGAGGCTATTTAAAGCAGTCGATGTGACTCGAATTCAGCCAAAAACTTTATTATTAGGTTCTTCCAGGTCAGACTTAGGTTTAGACCCAAAACATCCAGCTTTTAAAAATAAACAACCTGCTTATAACTTAGCTTTAGTCGGGCCGAATATTTATGAAGTTAAGCGCTATTTTGAACACGCTTTAAAAAATCAACCAGAATTAAAAACAGTTGTCATAGGTATAGATTTTTTTATGTTCAATAAATACAAAGTTAATGAAGCAGACTTTAACGAAAAACGCTTAGAAAAAACAAGTTTAATTCCCCAAGATTTTGTGAATGTTAGTTTTTCTATTGATGCTCTAGATGCCAGCCAAGAAACAATAAAAGCAAGTGTTAACTCTGATGCTTATTATCTTTATCATCCCGATGGTTTACGTTATGTTTATCAAAACAAACCCAATGAACCAATACCAAAAAAATTTAAAGGTATGCTTAGTGGGTTAATGAGAGGAGAAGGGTATTATAAAAAATATCAACTTTCCACAGTATTTTTAAATGATTTAAAAGACATTGTTGAAACTTGTCAAAAAAGAAATATAAACCTAAAAATTTTTATTTCTCCATCCCATGCTAGTCAATGGGAAAGTATTCAGACTGTAGGATTATGGTCTGCTTTTGAAGATTGGAAACGAGAAATAGTTAAAATTACACCAGTCTGGGATTTTTCTGGTTATAACACCATCACTACAGAACCCATTACTAAGAATATGAAAAACTATTGGGATAGTTCTCATTATCGTAAGGAAGTAGGAGATTTAGTTATGAATCGTTTATTTGATTATCAAAATGAAATAGTTCCCAAAGATTTTGGGATTTTAATTACAGAATCAAATATTGAATCTCATCTCCAGAAAATTCGTGACCGACAGGAAATTTGGGGAAATAATAATCCTGATGTTGTGCAGTTAGTAGAAAAATTAAAGCCGGAAGAGATAGAAGAATAAACATCCCTAATAATAAAAAATAAAATCAATTATTTCTCCCTAATGCCTACTGCCTAATCCATCTTTTCTGGAAATGTTTAATGATTAGTGATTTACTTGATTAAAATTTTAATTAGGGCTTGCTGATTAACTTTCAAAGCCCTTATCTGTAAATATTTGAGTCTTTTTAGAGTAAAAAAAAGGTGCAATGTTTTTAGTCTAGGAAGCTAAAAAAGTTAGGGTTTTGAGTAGATAAGGATAGAAAAATTAAGGGATAATTATTCCTCCTAACTCCTCTCAATTATAAATTATAAAAATATTTAAGCATTTTTAGAGTAAAAAAAAGGTGCAATGTTTTTAGTCTAGGAAGCTAAAAAAGTTAGGGTTTTGAGTAGATAAGGATAGAAAAATTAAGGGATAATTATTCCTCCTAACTCCTCTCAATTATAAATTATAAAAATATTTAAGCATTTTTAGAGTAAAAAAAAGGTGCAATGTTTTTAGTCTAGGAAGCTAAAAAAGTTAGGATTTTGAGTAGATAAGAATAGAAAAATTAAGGGATAATTATTCCTCCTAACTCCTCTCAATTATAAATTCTCAATTCTACCCTTAACCATAAGACTTTTTCACGAAACCCTAATTAGATGCTCTTATCAGTTTCCACAAAGATTGACTACGTTCTCGATCAAGCCGTTCTACTTTTTCAGACTGCTTAATGCCAAAAAGTAATTCTTTGGAAGGACTGAATAAAAATACTTCCGTAAAATTATCGCTAATTTTAGAAATATTAGGAATATTTTGTTTACGGACTAGCTGAAATTTTACTTTCGGTTCCATTAAATAACTCAGAGAAATTATATGACCAATTCTTGCATCAATTATTATCACTGGATTAGTTGCTTGATTAACTATCTCAGCTATTGCTGGATTAGAATGATTTTCATATTTATACAGCATTGTTTCGCTCATGTCACAATATCATATCTTGAAGAGTTTTTGACAATAGAGAATAAAATTACTTACTGAGAGTCAATAACTGCACTGGTATAACAGAAAAATAAATTTACTGACCAATAGCGCTACTTCTATATAACTACCTAATCAAGATTAATAAAATTAATTTCCGTTCCTTACTCAAAAAAACTACTCCAATGACTACCACTACATTTATCTTTTAATTCTTCATAATTGGCGATATTTTGAAGAAGCGGTATGTTGGACTGTTTTATGGTATTTGATTATCAGGTTTTCTGTGGAACGTCTAGAAAATCTTGAATGTGTTTAAGTGATTATCATAAATTTTTTGTCAGTTCTTCATAGTTTACTTGATAAACCGGATGCTCGACAAATAATTCATCATACTCCTTTTCCGAATTTTGAATTTTTTCAAATTCTTTTATACAATCCTCATAATTTATTTCAATTAACGCATCGTATTTTTGAGATTTGACATTTTTTGTATTCATCCAAGAACCACTTCTTGATGCTGAAATTAGGGAAATGTATGAGGCTAGGTAATTTTTACGTTTTAAGTGAATGATCTTTAAATCTTTTATAGATTTTAAGTAATTCAATTGTTGGTTGATTATGGAGTCACTTGAATCCTACTGCACTAACATATTTAGGATATTCTCTAAACACTACCTTATCTAAAAATTTGGTTGGTAAACTATTTTTCATGCTAATAATATCTTTTTCAACAGTAAATTCTATTTTTTTGTTTAGGAAATACCTCTCCAAAACCTCTAATATGAGAATGAGATTATCATTTCATTTATCAGTTATCAGTTAACAGTACCTCTGCAATAAGGAGGCTTGACCTTGGCGAATATTCTCTTTTCTCAAAGGGAGATTGGATATGCTTAGGTTAGGTAACCCATCCATCCCATCCTAGGTCATGCTCCACAAACGACCGCTTTTTATAGCCTTAACACGGGAGGCTTTAGACCACAATTTTTCGGTAAAAGATTCATAAAAAAATTAGAACCACTTCTCCCCCTCGATACAACTAAGAATTTTTGATATCGATCGTGACTCTTAATTAAACCTTTTTCTAGGACTGCATCAGTGGTTATAATATTTATAGCAATTCCCATACTGGTAAGGTACAAAATTTTAGGTTTGAGGGAACAGGGAACACTTAACTGGGAACAGGGAACAGAAAAGAAGAAAAACAACTGTACCTCATAACTTTGGGAATTGCTATAATCTTTTAAATTTACGAAGTAATGTTTGAATTTCCATGGTAAAATCCTCTCTAGCAATAAACTGTAGTCTTTCATTAACTTTCACTTATGATTATAAAAACTTAGGTAGAGTAAAGTTAACTTTCAAATTAACAAGTTGATAGTTTTTTAATTCCTTAAAACTTAGAGAACATTCAATTATTTTCTAGTTTCCATAATTTTGCTGGTTTATAAACTAACTGTATTTTGTATTTTTCTTCCTGCTCTAATTTTTTTAATAATGAACGAGAGGGATACAACAAAAATACATTTTTAGATTCATCAGGCAAGTAGTTCGCGTCAGGATTACGATATAATCTTAACTGAACTTTAGAATCTAGCAAGTAACTTAGAGAAAGAGCATAACCTAAACTACCTCTAAAATTAACTAAAATTGGTTCGATATCTCGATTAACTATATCAGCTATATAGGGATGATGAACACTTGTATATTTATTCCACCAAACCTCTGCTTGTGAAATTATGACAGAAGAAAAAATTCCTAGAGAGATGATTGAAACTGTAATAATTTGCCAAACTTTTCTTTGCTGTAAACTCTCTGATAAGTTACCAATTATTACACCCAGTAAATAACTAACTGCTAGTTGAATTCCGATAAAATAGGGTACTAAATATCTACTTATACTAGAACGACGACCTCCAAAAAATAAATCGGCTAATACAATAGGTAGAAAACTTATACAAATTAATGTAAGAATAAATAGCCATGTCTTTTGAGGAGTTTTACGACATAGAAAATAAATTGAATAGACTACCAATACTAAAATGGGTATACTTAAATAAGTTAGAGGATTTTTCCAGCTAAATTCTATATCAAAAAATAGACGAACTAAATGTAAAATCCAAGCTTTGATTAAGAAAGAATATCCAACTGGTATAGCTGACCAATCTGTGGCTTTATTAATTTTATTTAATTGACCTACTACTACAATTAACCAGGGAAAAAAACCAAGCATAATTAGCAAACAAGATACAATAAAAGCTTTGACTTTATTAGTAACTCGTAAACCTTCTATGATTCCAACGTAAATACCATGTGCAACTACCACTAAAATAGAGAACAAAAAAGTATATAAATTGAAGATCGTACTCGCAGTGTAGATTGCCCAGCTTTTTCTATCGTTAATTCTTAATGCTCTTAATAGTGCAGCACTTGATAATAAAATTGTTGCCGTCCATAAACTATATTGTCGTGCTTCTTGCGCATATAAAATATGGAAAGGTGAAATAGCAAATATGGCTATGGCTACCCATCCAAATATCGGTTTCTGAAATAATTCTCTACATAGCCAATAAACAGAAGGAAAAACTAAGAGGCTGAGGATAGCTGATAAACTTCGAGTTACTGTTACCGAACTACCAAACCATTGCACCCAAAATCGCTCCATTATGTAAAAAAGTGGTGGATGATGAGGGTTTCCTATTGCTAAATTTTTCACCGTTTCAGTGAAGCTAACTTCTGGATTAATACGTTGATACTTTTGTAATTCCTCAACATTAATTTTACGACCATCAAATAATTGATCGACGACTTCTACCCCTGTATATCCAGAAATCCTTAGTGATGTTAAAGTTTCATCCGTCCAGTAAACTTTTTTGTCTAAATTTACAAATCTCAAAAATATTCCCAGAACTAGGATCATAACAAAAGTAAATTGTAGCCAGTTAGCTTGTAAGCTACTCTTCCTTTCTAATTTAGTAGACATAATTCTTAACTAGGATACATTTTTGTTATGATTTTATTCTATATTGATTTTTGGCAGTACAGAGTTATAAATCTTCATATTAGGCTGACAAATTTCTTCTGTAATTTGTTATTTTTGTTGCGATATTGACAGAGGATTTTTATTATAGGTTTACAAAATCAGGACAGGAAATTAATTCTACAACTAATCTATAGCATTTCTCAGTCTAATGAGGTACACCTATCTTTATTTCTATTCTCGGTCCTCCTGCATAGTAATGGTGAAAATATACATTTTTTTCGCACACTTCCCACACTCTCCACACTCCCCACACTCCCCACACTTCCGACACTTCCCACACTTCCTATAACATTACTATGCACCACCATCCTATTCTCTTCCCTATTCCCTCCATACCTGTTCCCAGTGCGCGTGTTCTCTAAAACCAACGAATGCGCGTACCCTACCAGTATGGGAATTGCTATAGTTAACCAACTTTGATGTCTCCAGGGGTTAAAACACCCTGGATTCTAAGCGGATGTGATGGCTGCGGGCTAAAGCCACGCCACGCACTGCTTACGATACTTTTTAGTTAGACTATCTAATCTATATCGTTGTGGAAGCATCAAAACTTCCCTAGCAACCTTGGCTAGATTAATTTCTAGCTGTGTTGATACTTTTCTTAAAATATTAGCAGCAGCATTGCAGTCTGCATTAATTAATTGTCCTATTGCTGAACGATACAAGCCCCGATTTACACGCTTTCCTGTTCGCGAAGCGTGTCCGAAGGACTTAGGCTCCCACATGCACGGGTTTTTCACCAAATGTCGGCAGAAAATCATCATCTAGGAAACTTGCCTTACTTGTATAACTTTCCTCAGTCAAGACAAACTTAATTCCTTGCTGCTCAGAAAGTTCAGCTATTCTAGTCTTTAATTTGGCTGTAGGTATTTGAACAAACTGCTGGTTATTTTTCTTGCCGATGTTAATGCTATCTTTTTGGCGTTGATTCCAACCAAAAACTATTGTGCCTATTTGATGTTCAATACACCAGTTGAGAACAAATCTAGCTGCTTTGTTTACAGCATCCCGCATCTGACGGTTGCGCTTTTCAGTAATAGCTGCTAAATTATCGTCCCAGTAGTCACCAGACTTGCCTGATTTTATTTTGGCTACTTGCTTGTTGTACCATTGATTTTGAGATTTAACCTTTTGGCCATCAACTATAAAAGCCTTTCCCACATTGCTTACACAGGTTAACCAGTTATTTAATCCAGGGTCTATGCCTAAAACATTTCCTGCTATTGGTTGACCCTTTTCTGGTTGTGGTTGCTGAGGCGCAAATTCCAGATAGAAACAGTTATTTCTAGGAACGAATCTAAATTCTTTTATTTGCTTAAAATCTAGGTTGCTAGGCATAAGCAACAAGAAATGGTCAATGCCGAACCATGCTTTTACTTGCTTGCCTAGTGAAAACTTGAGCATTCCATCAACTAACTTTACCCAACGGGCAGGATAACTTACAACTGCTAAACCGTTCTTTTTCCGATATCTTGGTGGTCTAGGCTTCTGTGCTAGTTCTCCTAATTTAAACATTTTGGCACTTCTTGCATAGGAATTAAAAGACTCAATTACTGAATGTAATGTCTGTTGGGCACAAGCTGACCTCATAGCTTTAAAATGAAGATTAGACTTTAACTCAAAATCTAACTCAGCTTTAGTTAAGAAATTTCCTGCTTTAAATAGTATTTGGCGACAATAGTAGATTCCACAATTGGTCAATTTATTGGCCTCTGAACAAAGATACTCAAGAACGGCCATAACCTCTGGTGTACTATTAACTAAATGTTGTTGACATCCATACATCGTCGATCACCTCCTGTAGATACAATAATACTATTAAACATATTTTGTCTACAGATTTGATGAAGAAAAAACCAGATGAATATAGAAGAAACCCCCACTCAGTTACGTTAATAAATTACCATTTCGTCTTTTGTCCTAAACGGAGAAAAGCTGTACTAATAGGTCAAGTTCAACAAAGGTTGCAAGAAATAATTTTTGAGTTATGTACCGAGTATAATTGGAGGCTAATAGCGTTAGAGATCATGCCAGACCATGTGCATTTATTTTTAGAAGTTGACCCTACTTTTGCACCATCAGTAATTATTAAGCGCATTAAAGGTAGAGCATCGCATCACTTAAGGAAAGAATTTCCTAGATTGCTCAAATTGCCTACATTGTGGACACCAAGCTTTTTCTGCGCAACTACTGGCAATGCTTCAACTGAAACAGTGAGAAAGTATATTGAAAGCCAGACCGGAAAGTAACTGCGGGTTAAAACCCGCGTGTCGTTATTCAACCAGCCGTTAAAACGTGCTGGCTAACTTCCTCCCGCCGTTTTTTTTTGTTTTATAACTTTGTATTATGATTCCATCACTGATACCAATTTCATCAACTTAGGCTACACTACTTATCTTATACTGTATGTCAAATAATTTCCTGAAATTACTGAGCGCGTCAAAGTTTTGAGCTTATAAAATCTTACTTTTAACTTTTGAGTTTTAACTTTTGACTTCCGTGAAACACTATGATTATAAGTTAAAGTTTTCAGCCAAATCAGTTTTGATTTTTGACTTTCTTGAGTGTACCTTATACCATTTCTCAAAAATATTGCTATATTTGATTCGGTGGAGAAGCGTGGGAAGTCTGGGAGTGCGTGCAGAGGTTAAAAGTAGGAAAATAATTACTGACCGACTAATAATTGTCAAAAACAGACAAAAAATCTTGGTAACTATTTGACTATTGAAGTATAGCTAAAGTATTGCATTACTTTTAATAATTAGTATTTTTTGATCGAAAGGCTGTGTGCGGAATTACTTCCGCACATTCATTAACCTTCTCAAGAAACCTCAGAATTCCACACTCAATACCTAACTTTTAAATCTTTGACTCCCATAAAGTCGATAGTTACTATCAACTCACTGGAATTGATACTTTCACTAATGGCTTACCATCCATATATTCTGGAATTGGTGCGCCCATTAACTCTAGAATTGTCGGAGGCAAATCCACAGCTCGGCCTTCTGGCAAAATCGAACCCCCTTCAATACCAGGACCTTTAACTGTTAAAAACCCCCGCGAACGGTGACTACCAGTCCGACGATAAGGAACAGGTCCAATTCTACCAAACTTAGGGCTATCAATTACATCAGCAGGTCTATCTTTCCACACTACAACCAAATCTGCATCAGGTAACTTAGGGTCGCGATCGCTTGCTGACTGGCGAGTATGCACCACATTTTTCACCACCGACTCTCCGGTGCGGGGGTTCTTAAGTTCATAAAGTTGTTCTGTCAAATCTTGACACACTGCATTATATTCGGATGGCGCAACAATACCTCCTGGTTCACGACCCTCAAGATTAATCCGAATATACCCTTCCGAAAAACTAGGTAAAGCAAAGGCTTTCATTTGTGGCCACAATTCTTGATACCACATTACTGGTTGCCACACTAAAGGTCCCCTCGGACGACTAAAACGAGAGAGTAAGGAACCTTCCTTACCTTGCAACTTCCTTACCACTCGGTCTAGCTGACTATTAAAATTATTCGATCCCCACCGTCTCAACAACCGTTTGATCGGATTAGGATGATACATTTCTCGCCAAATTTCTTCTTGCCAGTTCATCCGTTGGGGAGATGTTACTGGTGGGGGAACAACTGCTCCTGATTTTCCTTGAGGCAGTAAAAATTTTCCAGGAAAACTATACCGATAGAGGAACTCTGGCAATAACAACATACTGGGAACATCTGTTGTATTATTGTCACTACCATGAGCTGCAAATACTACCAAGTAAGCATCTTCTGGAGCTTCAGCTAAAATTTCACCAATGGCGCGGTCTACACTTTCAAAAGTTTCTAGCATAGGGTCGCCTATTTCCTGTTTCTGGGAATAGAGCGGATGATCCTCTTGACTCAAATACCAAAAATCATGTCCTGCTGAGTGAGTTTCCCCAAATATTGTTAGAAATAGATTCCATTTTTCCTGTTTCAACCAATCTCTGCAAATTGCGGAGCGACGTTTGATACCTATTTGCAGTGCTTCCTTAAGACGATTAATATAACCTTTGTCCCACCAATCTCCATGATCTTTATGAAGTGCAGGATGTTCTCCATATTCCTTAATTATATCTTTGAAAAGCGATGCAGGGCGCGAATGAGAGGGAGTTTGGGGAGAATGAGCGCCCCAAGCTAATACTTGTAAACCGTTAACTTTCTCAGATAAACCAGATTGGGGCATATCGAAAACGGCTACTCGGTAGTCATCTCCCAAACCATAGAATGGTTCATATTCCTGAAAGTCGTAAGCTTCAACATATTTGACATTGTATGTACCTTCATAATATTTGAAAGGCGCCCAATATCCTGTTTTTTGTGGCAAGCAACCTGTCAAAAATGTCGTCCATGGTGTCTCAGCTTTGTAATATTCAATATGAGTTAGTCTGCCATAAGCTCCTTGGTCTCGGAGAGTTTTGAGATTTTGTAGATATCCTTGAGATATCCATTTGTCTATTAAAACTGGGTCAGCAGCATCTAATCCTAGGGCAATTACTGGGTTTTTCATAGTTTTTATTTGTTAAATACAGTAAGTAAGTTGAGCGATATATATAATTAATTAAGTTCATTAGCAAAACTAAACTTTTTAGCTAATACTTGGCAATATTTATTGAGGTTATATAGCATTTCTCACCCTTTGTGAGGTAAATGCTGGATATCCCCCCCAACCCCCCTTCTCAAGCTATGCTTTATAAACATCTTTCTTAACATAAAACTTGACAAAAAAGAGAAGTTATGTAATTCCTATTCAATGGACATTTCGGGAGAGTAAACCTATTTAATTAGAGGCTAAACTCCCCCCATCTCCCCATCTCCCCATCTCCCCACTCCCCCATCCACAGGGTTTCAGGAGTTCCTTATAAGGGATAGCTTCTCAAGGGGGATAATGGGGGAGCGTTAATGTACTTGACCAGACTGAAAACCGCTATATTTATTCACATCTTGGTTATTCATCTAAATAATATTTTCAATCAATTGATGTGTGGGAATAGTCTCATCATATTGCTTGGTATTTACTTATTGTTTTGGTTTGATTTTGAACTTAGAAATTATCATTCTGCTCAATCTACGAATATTTAGTTCTATCTTTAATTATTATAGGAGAAAAATATATTTTGTGGCATATTTTCAAGTAAAGTATTTGTAAAAGTATACAATACTTAGTTGCCTATTTTTACCTTGGAGTGTTGTAAGTATTTAGCTATTAGGATTCAGTATTTGAAAAAATTCAGCAACTACTAAAGTTAGCAAATGACCTTTTTCTTAATAACTTTTAATTTTCCTGGAGAACTAATTCCTTCTTCCAAGACAATAAGTTAATAATTGATGGCTAATAGCTGTTAACTCAGTTCCTCCGCAGGAGGCTAGCTGACCGCTGAATGCTTACCGAAAAATTAAGGCTTAAAGTCTCTCTTTTCAGGAAGAAAAAAAGTTCCTATCAACCAATTCTCTTCTTTTTAATAAGAGGGAATAATTAATTAGTGCTTGCTGATTAAATATAAAAGCATTGGCAGATAAAGGTTTTAGACTTTTTAGGTCTTGAAAAAGTACAAGGTTTTCGCATTTTGGGATCTCAAAAAGTTAGGATTTTGGGTTGACTATTGGCTGAAAAATCATCCCTTGATTTTTCTGCCTCCCTCCTCTAAATTCCCCATTCCTCCTGACTCCTGACTCCTGACTCCTGACTCCTACCCTCACCCATAAGACTTTTTCAGCAAACCCTAATTATTAATTATTAATTATTCAAGAGCTATTCACCTTTTTTACTTGGAAGTGTATGATGAAACCAAACTTGAAAAAAGTAACCCCAACATCGCGCTCGCCAAGCTTTTGCAGATATGTTGATTTTACTTTCTGGCGACCATAAATCTAAAATTCGTTTCAGATTCATTGCTTTGTCAAAACTATCCCACCATTGTCGTTTTAGAGATTTTCCTACTATTTTATCGACGACTCCTTCCGAACGACCTTGCCAATAACTCCGACGAATTAACCAATTAGAATCAGTTCTTTGTTTAGAAATCCAATGTTGTACAGAAGCTTGTGAATTGTAATAAAATTTTCCCCCTTGTTTTGTCAGAGTTTTATTCAGTAAATATTCTTCACAAGAAAGTAAACTTCCACCTTTACGCCCTAAACTTTCATCAAATCCTCCTACTTTTAAAATAGCTTCCCGTTGATAACTCATATTAGCTCCAAAAGGAAATTTAGGAAACTTCAACCAGTGAGATTCTTTACCATAGTCAATAATACTAAATAAAAAATCCATTTCTGACTGCATCCACTCTGGTTCTCCCATTTCCCATAAGGGATAAATAGGTCCGCCAATTCCTATTGGCATTGGTGTTACTATCTCGAATGTTTGTAAAATTTCTGCTAGCCAAATTTCACAGGGAATAGCATCATCATCTAAGTAAGAAATATATTTTCCTCTAGCATTATTAATAGCTGTATTTCGTGCTCTTGATAAACCTTGAACTGACTCATATATATAATGTAGATTAGATAATTTTTCCTGATATTTTGCACATACTTCTTTAGTGTTATCTGTAGAAGCATTATCAACTAATATAATCTCAAATTTTTCAGTAGGTAAGGATTGAGTAATCAGAGCATCTAAGGCTGATACTAAACGGTCTGCTCTATTGTAAGTACAGACTGCTACAGATATTTGAGGATTAGATATATTTTCTGATTCATTTTTAGGAATAGTTTGAGTTTCGTTATCCATAATTTTTTGCTCATATTTCTATTTGAAAAAATCAATCCACTTTTGCCAGATTTTAGTAAGCATTTCCGTTCCGGAATACTGCGCAAACAGCTATTAGCGGTCAGCTCATCGTGCGGAATGCTACGCAAAGAGCTTTTTAATGAACAATTAATAATTATTAATTAAATAATTCAGGTTAAAAGTTTCTCGAAGGATAGGATTATGGGCTACCTAACCATATCCAATCGACCAAGAGAAAAGAAATAATATTCCTTACATTCAATTCCCTCACGGTTTTCACCAGAAGTAATTATCCATTATCCATTAATGAAAGATTTTCTTCAATTACGATTTTGTACATTTCAGCTATATCCTTCCATGTCATTACAATTTCCTTATTTTTCAATGTAGAATTATTTAAGTCATGAATCAAGTTATTTTCTTTTTCTAAAATCTCCCTTATATCGGGTAATTTTTGAAAAAACTCTTGATAATTTTCTCGATTATTTTCTACAAAAAAGCCATACTTACCACCATCTAATAAACTTTCCATTCTCTCACAAGGAATAGAAATAACTAGACGACCACAAGCTAAATATTCACATACTTTTAAACTCGCACTGGTAAACTTACCTCCAGAAAATAAACTCTGATTATAAGGTGCTACACAAATATTAGCAGCTCCCATATATAGGGATGCTTCTTGTTGGCTAAGTCTGCCATGAAATTTCACTGCTGCTCCAGATTCATGAGCAAGTTTTTCTAGCTCTTTTTGTTTCTTTCCATCACCAATTATATGCATGAAAACATTTGGTA
>NZ_JAAHGT010000679.1 GCF_010672385.1 Okeania sp. SIO2F4 | reverse complement strand
GAAAAAATATGTTAACTAAAGTCTGTTATTTGTCAATTACTCTTTTTCTGATGTGCAAAAACCAGTATATCGGTAGTCTGTATCATAACTTTAGTTGGGAAAAACGAAAAAGCAGCACCGTCTCCTAAATTTCCAGCACTGACACCATTTATTTTACTACCGTGAGCATGAGCAGTATCTTCGAGAACAAACAACCCTTGTTGATGACAATATTCTACCACTTGGGGAAACTCAGGAGAAATTACACCTCCAATATGAACCCATAACACTCCAGAAATTTTCTCTGGGAGATTTTTACCCTTTTCTACTGCCTCTTTTACCATTTCTAAGGATGGTGCAAATGTCTGCTCATCCATATCAAGATATTGAACTTTTCCTCCAGCGCGAATTACCATAGCAATAGTGGCAAAGTTAGTATTGGTAGGAACTAAAACAGTTGTTCCCTCAACCTTTTTTAAGCGTAAGATAATTTCTAGTCCAGAAGAACCACTATTAACAGCGATCGCGTATTTTGTACCGACATATTCAGCAAATGCTTGTTCAAATGCTGTGGTATGTTCCCCCAAAATTAGTCTTCCAGACCTTAAAATCTTCTCAGATTCTGATAAGAAGTATTGAATTTCATCATCTGTAATATCGAAATAAAATGGTTTAATTTGTTGATTTATTGTCATGTTCTTTGCTTAATATCTATTAAATTACCGATTCAAAAAAATCAAAATATTCAAACTAGCGAAATTTTAATATTTTAACTAACCAACTTAATAGTAACTATATTTGGTATGACCATAGTTATCTCAAAATCAATTAATAAATTATTTCATCAATCCAATTATTTACCTTCTAAAACATGAATTGTAATCCGTTTATTTAGTTCTAAGAAACAATCCAATGGTTGTCATCCTGCTTTTATAGCGATATTTTTAAAATAATCCATCGGATATTTATAAGAACTTAAAAAATGAAATTTTTCCCCACTCTTAATATTTCTAGGAATACCATCTAGAATAAAATTTTGTTCTTTTATTGCTATTACATTATGTTCCACACAATGAGTTTCAGCTACCCAATTGAATTCATAATTAAATGCAGTAGGATCGAAGTCAGAAATTGGTAAATCACGATTGATATAATATAAAATACTAAGTATAAACTTTGCTACTTTGCTATTATCGTATGCTTTTCTTAATGATGACTCATTTTGATTAGCATCTACACCAATAATTAATATACCATTTGGTTTTATTGCTTGTGAAATTTTTCCTAAAAAATTAATACAATCATTGGTAGAAAGATTGTTAATTGTACTTCCTTTAAAAAAAACTACAGGTAAGCTGAAATTTTTTACAATATCAACATTCTTAATAAAGTCTGTCTTAATTGGTTGAACTGATATATTTGGCAATTCCCGACTTAAAATTTCTTCGCTCTGCTCCAGATAAGTTTCACACAAATCTATAGGAATATAGCTGTTGAATTGTTTAATTTCTTTTAAAAAAGGCAAAGTTTTATTTTTGAAAGCTATATCTGTACCAGGACCGAATTCTATCAAATTAGATTCTGCTGGAACATAAGTAGCAATTTTGCTGGCAACATCATTAATTAACTGCGTTTCCTCTTTGTAAAGGTAGTAGTCTAAGTTTTGAGATATTATTTCCAAGTAATATGCTTCACCATTAGCAGGATCGTCCTTAATATCTGGATTGGGAGTGCTGTACAAATAAGCACCTAAATTTTCTTCCTGTTGACGTAAAAATAGAGATTTGACATCACAAAGAAATGATTGGTAAAAGTAACTCACAATAATTTTCCTCTATAAGCAATAACGAAATCATACTATAAAAGCTTTAATTATGAATTAAAATACAGTTTTTATCATAATAAGGTAATTATCCATTATCCATTAATGAGCCGACTCTTTAAAGGAGAAAAAGTGCTAGGATATTTCCTTATATTCAATTCCCTAACAGTTTTACATAAGGTAATTATCAATTATTAATTATCAATTAATGAAGGGAACCATTTTTCCATTATTAATTAATTTGTACTTAACACCACGCCATACTACTGTACGTTTAGTCAACGCTAAAAACCAAAATATTAAACCAAAAGTGTCACGCAAAGGCAATAAATAGAGACTTGCAAAACCTTCTATATCTTGCAACTCTTTTAAAGTTATCCCAGCAGTCAAAAGTCTTAAAACAACTGTAATTCCCAATACTCCTAACCCCCATAAATCTCCCATTCGTGCCACAGCAAACAAAATAGCAAAAGGTACTGCCCGAATTAATATAGTTGCAATAAATGGCCAAGGACGTGCCAAATATGTATTTTGGTCCCAATAAACTTGATGAGTCCACCAATTTTGCCAATTTTTCAAGTCCACAGTCACATCAATAATGTATGGCAAAAGCAACATTTTTTTTCCAGAAGTCCAAACTCTCCGTCCAAGTTCATAGTCTTCTACAAGATAATCTGCTAGACTCTCTAAACCACCAAGTTCTTGTAATGTGCTGCGACTTATGGCGATGGAAGGTCCTAAACAAGCATTGGATGCTCCTGTAACTGTTGCGAATATAACGCTAGGAATAAAGTCAGCATTCATAGTTAATAGTTCCATCTTCTCAAACCATTGATGGGCACTTTTGACTTTAAAGAGAGTACAGACACATCCGACGTTGGGATTGGATAAAGGAGATATTATGTTTTTAATATAGTCAGGTTTAAGATTGGTGTCACTGTCGCTGATAATAATTGTGTCGTGGCGTGCTTCAGTTATTGCACCAAGTAAATTATTTACTTTACCATTAGCTCCTGCTTCTTTATTATCAATAACAACGGAAATTTTCTGGCTACCTATTTCTAATTGAATATCCTGAAGAATGGGAAGAGCTGAATCTTGAGGGTCTTGAACAGAGTAAATAACCTGATACTCAGGCCAATCTTGAACAGCAATAGTACGCAGATTTGACTTAAGGTCTTTTTCAATACCCCGTACTGGTTTCAGTACAGTTACAGAAGGGTTAAATTTTTCTGTGGCATTTATGTCTGGGATACTTTTCTGAAAAAAATGTTTGGTTGTCCAGACACTTAGAATTGAATATATAGATCCACCGAGGATAGGTATTAGGCAAATTATTTGGAGTACCTGCTTCATAAAATCGACATAAAACGTCATAATAAGTAACATTTCAATATTTACTTCTTGCTTCAACTGAGACCGTCGGCGGTTACTCATCCACAAGCATTGACGGGTCTTGCCCGACCGCCTATACGCAAATTGATACTTGCGTTCAAATCACGGTCTATAGATATCCCACACTCAGGGCAGTTATAAGTTCTAAGGCTGAGTGGCATATCTTGAACATGACCGCACCTACTGCAAGTCTTTGATGATGGAAAAAATCTATCCACTACTACTAGCTCACAACCCTACCATTGGCACTTGTATTCAAGCTGTCGCCTAAACTCATAAAACCACTATCTGCTTATTGATTTAGCTAGCTTGTGGTTAGCTAACATACCGCTGACGTTCAAATCTTCGCTTGAGCAACAACGCTGTGGTTTTTAGCTAGATATGTTGTCAATTTATGAAGCGCGTCTTTACGGATATTAGCTACTTTCCTGTGTAGCTTGGCTATCTTCAGTTGTGCTGCCCTCCAGTTAGCTGAACCCACCTTTTTATGGCGATGTAGGTATTGCAGCCGAGATAACTTAGCTATCATACTCTGAAGTGGTTTCACACTTTCAAATACTTTTCCATCACTTAAAGTAGCTAAAGTTTTCACACTCAAGTCTACACCTATAACATCCGTTATTTTGGGTGTTGTGCCTGATGTAAATTCATAGCTACAGCTAAGATACCAATCCGAAGCTTGTCTACTAATAGTAATTTTTTGAGCTGTTGCCTCAATCGGTTCATAACTTTTGACAATACCAATAAAAGGTAATTTATGATTCCATCCGTTTAATTCTATTGGTTTTCCGCAATTATCAATTGTGAAGGAATTATGTTTACCTTTCTTCTTAAACCTTGGGTGTTTGGCTAACCCTTGAAAAAACCTCTTAAATGCTTCACCTAAATTGATGAAAGCATATTGATAGACTCTAGACGACAAGTTTTTCATCCAAGGATAAAGAGGTTTTGTGTGATTGGTAAAAACCTCTCTAAGTTTATGACCATTTGGCTTGTAACCATCAACATAAGCCTGATTCCATAAACTTAAACCCCAGTTATAAACCCATCTACTATAGCCTGCGTGTTGAGCCATCAGAGTTTTTTGTTTATTATTGAGTTTTAATTTGGTATGAATTGATTTCATGGAGATTGAGTTACAGTCAAATTCTACCTCTTTTGACGTATTATATCGCTATTCGTTGATTAAGTCAATTCTCTTCAGGGGTTGGCATTAATTGATTATTATTTTCATTTTTTCAACTTAAAGTATAGTTATGTGGTACTAATTTAGCAATTAGACATCTCCAGAAAAGAGGGAGTAGGGAGCAGGGAGCAGGGAGCAGGGAGCACAGAGAAATAATTGATGATTTATGCAGGATAATTAATTTTATTTTTTATTATTGGAGAGGTCTATTGGATTTGATTTGTTAATAGCGGTGAGCGATCGCTACTTGCTGGAAACATAATAAATTTTGGTCTTCTGTCAAAAAATTTAGATGGGTTTGCTCTGATAGATTAAAAGTAGCACTATCAACAGATGTGAGAAACAATATTTGAAATTTAATGATATATTATAAAAAAAACCGATCTAAATAAATTTTAGTTATGAAAACCTCTATTTCTGATCTTGACATACCTCTAGAGAGAGATTTGTTTTTACGAAATTTAATTCGGGAATTATCAGGAACATTACAAAAAGTTGTCGGTTTGGAAGAAGCGGCAGGTTTTATTAGTGTGGTGGGTCAAACCATGGGAGATCAAATCAATTCTGACTATAAATCTGCACTAAAAGTATCTAACCTGTCTAGAGAACAAATTGCTCAAGTATTAATTGATTTGAAAAAAAGAATTCAGGGGGATTTTTATATCATCGAACAAGATGATGAAAAGATTGTTTTGGGTAACCGAGTTTGTCCTTTTGGAGACAAGGTAATTGGTCGTCCATCTATGTGTATGATGACTTCTAATGTCTTTGGTTCAATTACAGCGAATAATTTAGGATATGCTAAGGTTGAACTACAAAAAACAATTGCAGAGGGTGATTCTGGCTTGTCTTGTGGGAAACTGTTCAACTAGCAGATTTAACACAGACTAAAAAACTATTTCCTGAATATAAGTCTATGCACTCCCAGGTATTGCAAGATGTAATCCAGCGCGTACAAACTGCGATGGATAAC
>NZ_JAAHGT010000678.1 GCF_010672385.1 Okeania sp. SIO2F4 | reverse complement strand
ATAGGTTGCTTTGCGTAAGTCCTAATTATACTAATTTGAAAAAAGAATGTTACAAATGAGCAACTGGAAATCCTTATCAGGTAAAGATTTTGCCATAGCAGCCACTTTTAAAATTGGTATTACATATAAACCTGGTTTGTATTAAATCCTCTACCATAATGATATCTGCCTTCCACAAACCCGGTTTCTGATAACATTCCAGGAACGGTGCAGTATGCTAATTTCTGAGGAAGAAATCTTCTGCTTCTAAAGACGGAGTATTTGTCAAAGTTGCAAATCGACCGCCACTTCCGAAACTAGCTGTGCTACCATTGGGATTATAGAACAAACGACCATTGCTACTGTTGTAGACAATAACCGCATCAGACGTTGCTGCTTCTTGGTTGTTCTCAACTATAGCAAATTCATCTGCAATCCTAAACCCAGTTCCTGAGCTGCTATCAATAGCAGTGAAAGTAGTCAAGTCTAAAAGAATAATGTCTCCCTGTGTTTGGGAAAAATCTGTAATTTCGTCTATACCAACATCCTCTGACTGAAATTCCTCATTGGTATTAAAGATAAAACGGTCTATACTCCCACCCCCAATGAGTGTATCATTGCCAGAGCTACCATTAAGGCGATCGCGACCAATACATCTCAATCAGGATTTACGCAAAATATGAAATTATGTACTACCTATAAGGGTGAATGCCATTCGCCCCTACTAAATGTGTTGATTATGCGTAAGTCCTGTAAATAACAAATTTACTCAACCCGTGGTCTAATACCATAATGACGATACCGCAAATAATCTTGAATAATGCGGTCGTGGTCAAAACAAAGATTTGTAGGAATTTGCCAAGGTTCAAACACAGCTAAATTTTTCGCATCATCTGCTGCTTTCGGTTCCCCAGTAGCAGTGGCAATAAATACCACACTCATCGTATGCTGACGGGGGTCGCGCTTGGGGTCAGAATAAACATACAATAGTTCTATTAATTCTACTTCTAAACTTGTCTCTTCTTTTGCCTCTCGTCGCCCTGCAGTTTCGACAGATTCTCCATAGTCAACAAACCCACCAGGAATTGCCCAACCAAAAGGTTCGTTTTGCCGTTCAATCAGTACAATAGGTCGTCCTGGTCGGTTGATTAATTCAATAATAGTGTCAACAGTGGGAGTGGGATTACGATAGGCCATGTTAATTTTTGAGAGACAATCATATTGAATTTTATCTGTCTTGATAACAATTGCCAAGAAATTTTAGATTTTAATTATTTACTTATATTATCTCCGGTTGAACAGTTAGAAATAATTAGCGAGAAGTCAAAGGGGCAATTCATAAATTCCCCCTACTAGAAGGAGATGGAAGCAAGAAGATATAAGGAGCAGGAGAGAAAGTTTTTTTTCGCGTAAGCGGAACGGAATTCTATCACTAATTCCGCGAACATGATATTAGTTATCAGCTTTTGCAGAGTTATCATAATGTTACAAATTCATAAGTACATCTTGACTTATTATGCTATAATAAATAATAATGAGAAAGAAGTTTTAATACCTGGTAGAAAATACTTCATCAAAAATAAGCAAATAAGAAGATAGTTCCAGGTATATAGAAATAAATTTCTCTTCTCACCATGACAACACAGAAAGAATTTTATTCCAGAACAGGAGGTGGTTTCATGTCTACTATTACCTATACTCAGAAAAAATATACTGTCATTCATACTGACCCAATATATACTGAGAAAAAGTATACTCTCATCCAGACTGAGCCAGAAAAGTATAAGCAGATCAAACCGAAGAAGAAGCATTTAAAAAAAAGAGCACAGATCAAACCGACAGGAAAAGCTGAAGAAGATTTAATTGATTCATATTTTGATAAATCAGAGCATGAATCTTTTCAGCATTTATTGGTTAGATTTATTTATGGATTCGTCCTTCCTCTGTAATTGTTAATATTTTTATTGAGCAAATTTTATGTTCATTTAACTAGCACTAATTTAATAATTTACCAAACCTTTTGTAGTGCCTAAATGTAGTAGTTATCAACTCAGGGCGGACTTCATTAATGGATAATGGATAATGGATAATTAGCTCTCCCTTTTAGGAAGAGGATTGACGCTCCGCGTGAAAATTTTTTCTTGTTTCTTCTTTAAAGGAGAGGCTTTAAACCTGAATTTTTCGGTAAATAAAAATAAATAGTATTCAGCTATAGGAATCCTATTTAAGTTGTTAATATTTTGGTAGCAGGGTCGAGTTGCCATTATTCCCTACAGCAGTCAGGAGTAGTAGGGGCGATTTCCTACGGAATGCTCCGCAAACGCGAATCGCCCATAAGATTAAACCTAAAACTTACAAACTTCTTCAAGCTTTTTCCAAGGGGGCCATTGTTAAGCCAGCGCGACTCAACTGCTGATGGTACAATTCTGCTTGTTCTAGAGGTCCAACCCAGACGATCGCCTGACCTTCGTTATGAACCTGGTGAGTAAGTTCCCAAGCAAGATCGCTTGTCATGCCAGGAATATATTTTTGTAGACATTCAGCGACGTGCTTAAATGTATTTACATCGTCATTCAGAACAATGACTTTGTAGTTGGGATATGGCTTATTAACAACTTGACCAGACTGTTTAGGAGCAAGAGTTGCAGATGAACTACCCCCTCCTCCAACTGCTACAATTCTTCTGATGGAATTTTCAGGACTCATACTACTATTCTGCTTCATAAAACTGATACAAAGCGTCACATAACGTCACTTCTTGATGTTTACTTCCTGCTGTACGGACGTTGTATAACAAAAATGCGAACGTCCCTAAGGCCGTTGGCGGTTACTCATCCACAGGCATTGACGGTTAAGCCAACCGCATCTTATCAGTCTATACTTATATTTAAGTCTTTGTCAATAAACATCAGAAACTCGTTACAAATATGTAAAGAGAACTAGGGTATTATATCGCTAAATTGCGCAAATTCTTAACTAAGTCGAAACTCCTTTATAAATAAATAAAATTACAAAATTACATTTGGATGATTTATACATATTTTAGCTGGTTAAGGAACCACTATAGCGCTACGCGCAAGTCAGAAGTTAGAAATAATCCCTGACTAGGTTTAAGCATTTATAAAAATCCTAACTAATTAACTTAGTGCTATATAACTATTTCTAAGTATTCAACCCAACATGAGCTCGCTGATATAGCAACACATTTAGAGCGCGGACATTGGTAAATCCTATTGGCACAGAGAGCATTTGGGCAGCGAAAATTCACTCAGAGATTACTTTTAACTTTGAAATTGCCACGGCGCAATGACACCAAAAATCACTAAAAACAATTATTCAATCCAATTCTTTGCTCTACTAACAGCTTTTTGCCAAACGACAAAACTCTCCTGAACTGATTCAACATTTTCACTAGGATTAAATACCTGCTCGACTTGACTATTACTCACCAATTTCTGATAATCATCCCACAAACCTATTGTCAAACCAGCAGCAAAAGCAGCACCTTGAGCTGTAGCATCAATAAAAGCAGGGCGCTCAACCGGAATACCCAACAAGTCTGCCTGAAATTGCATCAAAAAATTATTTTGAGAAACTCCACCATCAACCTTAAGATTTCCTATGGAAAACTCGCTATCCTTATTCATAGCATCCACAACCTCTTTTACCTGAAAAGCGATCGCTTCCAAAACTGCCCTAACCATATTTTCTCGGGTCACACCCCCAGTAATTCCCAGAAAAGCACCGCGAGCATTCATATCCCAGTGAGGTGCACCAAGACCACTTAAAGCAGGTACAAAATAAACACCATTAGTATCTTTTACTTCTAGCGCCAAAAGTTCACTTTCTGCTGCGGAGTCAATAAGTTTCATCCCGTCGCGCAACCACTGAAGACAAGCTCCCGTCGTAAACATTGCTCCTTCTAGGGCGTAAGTTGCTTTAAGTTTACCGTTTGCTTCCTGAGTCCAAGCTATAGTTGATAAAAGTTGATTTTGAGATTTAGTCAGACTATCTCCAGTATTTGCAATTAAAAAATTACCTGTACCGTAGGTACATTTTGACATTCCTGGTAAGTTGCAACCATGAGCAAATAAGGCTGCCTGTTGGTCTCCTAAAACTGTAGCGATGGGAATTGAAACCCCGAATAAATCTGCTTTGGTATTACCGAATATACCGAAACTAGGTTTAATTTCTGGCATTATTTCTCTTGGTATTTGAAACAGGTCTAATAATTCCTGATCCCAATCTAGAGATTCGATATTCATTAACATTGTACGACTGGCGTTACTATGGTCGGTGGCGTGAACTTTTCCACCAGTTAGTTTCCACAAAATCCAAGTATCGATAGTACCTGCTAAGATATTTTTGGGGTCAATATTGAGTTTTTCTCGCTTCATCCAGTCTAGCAACCAAGATAGTTTAGTAGCAGAGAAATAAGCATCTAAAATTAATCCGGTGCGCTGATGAATTTTTTCTGCTTCACCTTTTGCTGCTAATTCTAGACATAAGGTTGTAGTGCGACGGTCTTGCCAAACGATAGCTTTATGGAGGGGTTTACCTGTGGTTTTATCCCAGAGGAGACAAGTTTCTCGTTGTACTGTTAAACCGATAGCTTCTACCTTTGAGGCAGAAACACCAGTATCTCGGAAAACTTGCTTTATAATTGTATAAGTGTCTTCCCAAATTTCTTCAGCATCATGTTCTAACCAACCCGGATATGGATAATATTGAGTAAGTTCTTTGTAAGTTTGACCGACACTAGCACCTTGAGAGTTGAATAATATTGCTCGGTTGCCTGTTGTACCAAGGTCTAGAGCAAGAATATATTTTTCTGTATCTGTAATCATCATACTGTTTCACAGAAGTTAAAAGTCAAAATTTCTTGTATGAACTGAAAACTTTGGCGTTGGTAAATCAAGAGATGAAACTTTCAGAGTTATCCCCTTATGATAACTCTAAATGTTTAACCAGAGTAAGTAATGGGTATCACCCCTGCTAGAAAATCATCTTACTAATTACCAACGCCAAAACTTTAGTTGATAATAAGGTAGTCCTGCATAGTAATGGTAGATGGGGATGAACAACGTCGCTTCATGGTAGCAAGATGCTCCCACTGCGATAAAATTGAAATCCTTTACAGTCAATAGTTTTGACTTGAGCTGATAGCTGAATGCTTAAAGCAATACTTATTTTGATTTACCATAATCACTGGTATTTTGACTAGGATTTTTAACTTTTCTTATTACTTGGCAAAATTAGCGATCGCCTATTTCGATTCTTGTATAGCGCTACTTGAATCGGGAATAGGGAATAGGTATGGAGGGAATAGTAAACGGTTAAAAGGTTTCAGGGTTTAGAAATGTCAAGAGCCTTAATG
>NZ_JAAHGT010000677.1 GCF_010672385.1 Okeania sp. SIO2F4 | reverse complement strand
AGAATTAAGTAAATATTGGTATGGGATCAATATAGTTAAAATTCATATTGTTAGCTAAAATTAACAATAATATTATTTGATAATAATTGAAAGTATTTTGGCCAAATTTATTGACAATTAGCAACATCTACATATTTGAGAACAAACTATATCTAATGTCTTTGCATAAGTTATGAGAATTTTCTTGTTGAGGCGATAGCTTAAAAAAAATGTAGCGTTGGCGGAGCCTAGTGGCAGCTATATCGCTCTATTGGCCATACGCTATATATAGTGTCTTTGCGTAAGTCCTGTGGATAATAAATAGGATTTGCTGAAACAAAATCAAAGTCTTCACAGATAAAGGTGTTAGCCTTTTTAGGTATCAAAAAGTGCGAGCTTTTCGGCTACTCAAGTTCAAAAATTTAGCATTTTGGTCAGACAAAGGCAGAAAAATTAAGGGATGATTCTTCTGACTTCCTATATAATTCCCATTTATCCTATACGTTGCCAATCCGACGGCTCCCCTACCTGACTCCTTTCCTTACCAAAAGAATTATGATAGAGTCGATGGGAGGATTTAGCCTCCTCACCTCTCCTTGAGAACCGTACATGAGAGTTTCATGTTTCAACGGCTCCTGATACTGAATATACGTTTAAGGGTTCGCCATTCATACTACTAGATGCCACCTATGCGCTAATAGCTGGATTTTGGCCGTTGTCAGTAGTTTTAATTAAGGTTAATGGCTCCAGTAGCGTTCCACGTCTGCCTATCCCAGCTATTAGGTTGGGAAGAGTGCTTTTTGAGACATCCTTAATCCTTGAGCCTTCGTTATTAAGCTTTCCTTACCTCCAAACGGAGGAGAACTCAAGGGGTTACTTCGTTCCCACAATCCTTTTCGCGTCTGATGACTATTAATCATTGGAGAGATGTGTGCGACTCGTTCCTATTAGGAGCCTCTAGAAACTAGAGGGGTATGAATAGGGTAAATACGAGGCCACGGAGGAAGAGCCTGTATAAAACGCCCAAAGAGGGATGATACGAAGCCAGCAAAGAAGAGCCTGTTGGATAACTGAGTTACAGATGCTGGTGAGAATCCAGCCCGCTAAGGGATAGCGGACTCCCGACCTGGCCACACCGAGTCAGACCTTTCCACTGACAGAGTGAAGCTGGCAACAGGCCCCAACCAGAGCTGATGTGATTAAGCACACTGGGGGTAATGGGGAGACGGCATGGGTACATTACGGAATGTCCTGAAAAAGCGTCCTATCCAGCGGCTGAGAGTCATTCAAATCTCCAGACCGCATACGGGATAACCCCGCACCAATGTGCATCTATTAGGTGTATCCCTGGGGTCCGTATGGGCGAATTGGACAGCCCTAAACCGTCATAATAATCTGAAACTCGGAACGAGGAAAAACGGTATGCAAGTCTGACCAAAGCAGGTTAGTTGGTTAGTAGGAGGGAAAGCTCGGAAACCTTGCTATCGGGTAGGATGGGGGAACGAAATTACCCCCGGCAGTCGAGAAACCTCAAAGGAAGGGTGATGACGCTTAGACACCTTAGAGTGAAGTTTCCTAAGCCTATGCGTACAGGGTAAAAACCTCTAGCCTGAAATTGCCCAGGTGAAAGTCGAATGCAACACGACACAGAAGTAAGTAACTCCAAGGCGGTAGGCCAAAGGCACTCCCTGACTGAGACGGTGGAAGATTAGGATCAACTAAACCTTGACCCGGTGAATGTCCTAATCAACGGATGCGAGTCTCTAATTGAGATGTTACCACAGACTGCTAGGAGCCGTGATGCGATGAAAGTCGCACGTCCGGTTCTGAAGTAGAGGTGCGGAGGGTAATACCTCCCATCGACTATAACGAACCATTTTGCCTCATGGCTTCTTTGGCTCAACGAATTGCACTCAGCAAACCCTAATTAATAATAGACATAGGCGTGATCATCAAAAATAAAATCAATCCCATACGCAAAAATTATCAATTCTTTCTCCCTGTTCCCTGTTCCCTCTTTTCCACCAGAGGTCTAATTAAATAATTCGCGCCTTGAAGCCTCCCCTTTTAAAACGAATCGCACTTAATTATTAATTATTAAAACTATGGTTCTACCACTACTTCAGTACCTACTTGCACTTTCTGAAATAAGTTAACCACATCCTCATTGTACATCCGCACGCAACCATGGGAAGCAGCATATCCAATTGATTCTACAGTGGGAGTACCGTGAAACCCAATGGTGTCTTTGCCATCTGTCCAAAAACCAATCCACCTTAATCCCAGGGCAGTATTTGGCCCCGCTGGCATTACCTCACCCGTCCAGGGATTCTGCCATTGAGGATTTTCTACCAGTTGAATAACTTTGAAATTCCCTGTGGGAGTTTCCCAACCTGGTTTACCCACCGCTACAGGATAACTGGCAACTTCTTCTTCTCCCTCATATACATATACTCGTCGTTCCCCTAACCGAAGTACGATCCGAACTAACTCTTCTGCTTCTATACCCAAATGTTTTTGGAAGTCTTTGATAGCTCGATCTAATTTTGGCATTAAGCCACCAAATGGTAAATTAGCTTCCACCTGTGTCTGCTGATTATTATTACTTGTCTGAACAGTAGGAGTAGAAGCTATAGCTAAATTTTTACTAAATAAAATAATTGCTGTGGTCAGGAAAATAGCTGTGAAATTATATGTTATTTGGTTGATTTTGCTAATAAGATATAGCCATTTATTTATGGTAGATTGCGTCATTTTTCACTCCTCATGTATCAAATCTAGATGTTATTAGAAACTAATGTGAAAGAAAGTTTAATTCAGCTTAGATATTAAAAATGTTTGAACTAAACTCTATTCGTATTTTTTAAGGTTCTACTACGACAGTTGTACCAATCCCCACTTTTTCAAATAGAGCTAGTACATCTTGGTTCAACATTCTAACACAACCATGAGAGGCTGCTTGTCCTACGGTTTCTTCGTTCGGAGTTCCATGAAAACCTATGTAGTTTGTGCCATCTGTCCAAAAACCAATCCATCTTTCCCCCAAGGGATTTTCTGGACCAGGAGGTATAATTTCTCCTGTAAAGGGATGTTTCCAAGAGGGATTTGGTATTTTTTGGATAACTTTATGGGTTCCTGTGGGAGTTTCCCATCCTTCTCTACCAATAGCTATTGGGTAGCTGGTTTTTAATTTGTCATTTTGATAGACATAGACACGGCGATCGCTTAATTTTATGACTAAATGAATTTTTTCATTGGGTTTAATATAAAGTTCATTGAGTGCTTTTTTTGTAATTATTGATTTGGGCTTTATTTGTGACTGGGGTTCGTTTAAATCTGTCGATTTTGTGGAAACTCCAGATTGATTTTTGAGTGGAGTTAAGCCATTGGCTTGTTGTTGTATAAGATTAAATATAATGACCGTACCTAAATTCAGGAAAATAACAAAATAAAAGCGACTAAAAATGCTGTTATTTTGACTACCATTTACCCAATTAGATGAAAAAAAATTGCTGACTTTTACATTCATTTATTCAATCCTTAACCACAAAAAATCTACAGATCGTTTATTATAATTGAAAGTTTAGTCAGCGGCTTAAAATCAACCTCAATTTTTGCAGCTTTAGCTGTTGTGTGGAGTTCGTTGCAGGGTAAAAAATTTGTAGGTATTTTCGGTAGACGTATTCCGGAAGAAAGGTTGTTTACTGCTTTTTCGTCATTGATGTTTTGCATCACAGCTTTCTTGCTAGGTTCGAGTATTTTGTTAATATTTCAAAATTAAGTTTTTGAGGATGTAATTTTTGAAGCTGCATCTGCTTTAGGAATAGTTGGTTTGTTCCGTGGCATTACTACGGATAAATCATCAATTCTTTCCTCCTACTCCCGTACGGGCGATTCGCATAGATGCCCCTACTCCCTCTTTTCCGCAGAGGTCTATTACATTTTGATTATCGTCATACTGCAATGTTTCGCAAAGAATATGAAAAAATTTTAACTTAAAAGATGAATAATTTAACTAAAAATAAGAATAAAAAGTCTGAAAAGTATGAAAAAAATAGGGATGCAATGTACGAAATATTGGCTAGTATGCAACCTAAAGCAATTAAGAATGCAAATAATTTATTAGAACAATATGATCGATCATATCCTGCTAATGATAATCCTTCCACAACAGTACATTTATTAGTTCAACAACTCAATATATTTGTTCGTAAATAATCCTTAAACAACAAACTCAATATCTCCTAATTTATCTATCTTTTCTTCGAGTCGTTTCAACATCAAAGCTTCCCCTATCCATTCATCCAATTATAAATTTTATTCTTGATTTATGGCATATTTATTATCTCCTTTTCTAATAACCAAGAGTTAATTAGTTCACGAATTTATTGAACATAATCCTTGATTAAAAAACTCAACTACCTGTAAATTTTTTACTTCTTCACAGAGATTTTTCAGCATCCAAGATTCTCCAATCCATTCGTCTAATTCTAGTCGTCTAATTCTAGAGTTTCTGTAAATTCATCATTTTCATATCTTCTGAGAAATTATTCTGTAGATAACTGATACTTAGTCTCAAATTTATGCAATCTTTGTTTGGTTCGTTCAATACAATCAGAAAAAGACTTTCATTAATGGATAATTGCGAACTTGATAATTACAAGAAGGTTAAAACCGCGAGGGAATTGAATATAAGGAATATTGTCTTTGTTTTCCCCTATCCAAGGGGAGGCTTCAAGGCGCGAATTATTTAATTATTAATTATTAATTATTAATTTTTCGGTAATTCTTTTTCTACTGCTGCTTTTAAAAATATTTTTAACGATTCTAGATTCTCGCATTTAATTTTAAGTTCTGGCATATTTATTATCTCCTTTAAAAGTGATTTAATGTTGTACTAACCAGACTTCCCCTCTTTTCAGATTATTCATTTTCTGTTTCCCAATCTTCAGCAATCCTAACTAATAAAGACAGAAAATCAAAATTTTAATACTTTGACGATTTCTCACAAACAGCATAAAGTGTGCTGAAGTTATTGTCAGTTAAGTTGCTCTGAGCGAATAAATATTTTTTGGTGACGAACGAGCGTGACGAATGAAACCAGACTATATGTAAAGTAGTTTGCTAGGTTGCCTTGCAGTAGCTGGATTAAATTGAGTATCTATAAATTCCACTGGATCATAAGTATTAATCCACAGATGAGCGCCACAATCTGCTGGTTCGTAAGGTCGATAGACGATATAGCAAGGACCTGAAATATATAAGTCATAACCATAATCGTTGCGCTTGCTGTCCTTGACTGACACTACAGGTTCAAATTCTTCTGGAGGCTTACCCATATTGCCTTTAATGTTCCTTTGATTAACATGAATCATTTTTGGTTTAGTAGATTGTTGCTTGCGCCACA
>NZ_JAAHGT010000676.1 GCF_010672385.1 Okeania sp. SIO2F4 | reverse complement strand
GCTATTGACTGATTGATTAAAAAACGAGTTAGCAAATGTGATTAGTATTAGCGTTTAACTGAATCTTGCTCCAACTAAGCTTTAAATTATTACAGACTTATTGGATATAAATCAACAGGGTTATTGCTATAACCCATTTTTTTCTGTAGTAACAAAATTCTATTTATTTAATCATAATTCCTGTAATTTTACTTAGTTATAACCAAGGTCTGACAGTAAATCTACTTGTTGAGAAGCTTTTACTGCTAATTTATCACAACACTCATTTTCTATATTTCCAGAATGACCCCGTACCCAAGAAAATTCAACTTGATGTTTATCGCATAAATCTAATAATTTTCCCCATAGATCGGGATTCATTGCTTTATCTTTTTTATTCCGTTTCCAACCATTAGCTCGCCAACGTTTTGCCCAACCTTTTGTAACAGCATCAACGATATATTTAGAGTCAGTATATAGAGTAACTATAGAAGGAAATTCTAGTTGTTCTAATCCTACTATTGCTGCCATTAATTCCATGCGGTTATTAGTAGTTAATTTATAACCTCCAGATAATTCTTGGCGTTTTTTACCATACAAAAGAACAATACCATAACCACCAGGACCGGGATTTCCACTACAAGCACCATCAGTATAGATAGTAATTTCGGCTTTTTTTTCTGTCATTTTAGTTCCTTTTTATTATAGTAAATTGGCTCTAAAGAATAATAGAGTAATACGGTGGTCAAGCACATCAGGTAGATAGTAGCTCAAGTAACTACTATACTTTTAACAAATAGTATAGATATCCACTACTACTATTACTATATTTCTGTGATTTCTGATTTACTGGTTCAGTTTATAGAAATAAAAATGAACAATCAATATACAGAGTTTACTGAGTATTACGATTTGTGGGTTACTTCTGGTTACTACAACTATCAAGATATTACTAAGGAAGCAAACTCAATGTTTACTTTAAATAAAAATATTTATTTTGCATAAGTCCTATTCAATTATCTAAAATGGTAATGCCCAATCTACTAATTACAGTATATTGAAATAGATAAGTTTTTTGATGAACTTCTGACTGAACTTGTAATTACAAAACTGATGAACTCAATCTCACAAACTCAATCTCGCAAAGCAGACCATCTACGAATCTGCTTAGAATCAGATGTCCAATTTAACAACACGACCAATGGGTTAGACCGCTACCGTTTTACCCATTGCTGTTTACCAGAATTGAACCGCAGTGAAATAGATATAACAACAAAATTTCTAGGGAAGCAACTCGGTGCGCCATTATTAATATCTTCGATGACAGGTGGCACTGAACAAGCCAAAATGATTAATTATCGTTTAGCCAAAGTTGCCCAACACTATAAAATAGCTATGGGAGTTGGTTCGGAACGAGTGGCCGTAGAAAACTCCCAGGTAGCTGATACTTTTGCTGTGCGATCGCTTGCTCCTGATATCCTCCTTTTTGCTAACTTAGGAGCTGTCCAATTAAATTATGATTATGGTATTGACCAGTGCCAACAAGCGATTGATATTTTACAGGCAGATGCCCTAATTTTACATCTCAATCCTCTCCAAGAGTGCATTCAGACTGAAGGTGATACTAATTTCCAAGGTATTCTTGACAAAATATCAAAATTATGCTACTTACTTCCAGTGCCAGTAATTGCTAAAGAAGTAGGTAATGGCATTTCTAGGAAAATGGCTGAAAAACTAATTGATGCAGGAGTAGCAGCTATTGATGTTGCGGGAGCTGGAGGGACTTCTTGGGCGAAAATTGAAGGTGAACGGGCTAAAGATGCTCGTCAGCGTAGGTTAGGAAATACTTTTGCTAATTGGGGTTTACCCACAGCAGAATGTATTAGTGCTATCCGTAGTCTAAACTCAGAGATTCCTCTAATTGCTTCTGGAGGTTTACGAAATGGCTTAGACGTGGCAAAGGCGATCGCTCTCGGTGCAGACTTAGGTGGATTAGCTTGGCCATTTCTCCAAGCAGCAGTTGAATCAGAAGAATCTCTAAATTTATTAGTAGATATATTAATTGCAGAAATAACTACAGTTCTATTTTGTACAGGTAATGCCAATTTATTGGAACTGAAAAAATCTCGAACTTTGGAAAAATTAACATAAAAACAAAGTATTAGTTATGGCATCAATTCAACAATTAAAAAATTAAAAAATTAAAAGTGCTTTGTTGTTGTAGGTAATCTCAAACCAGAATAGAAATTTAAGTTCCTACTAGCAAATACTCTTGAGTTATTATCTCTGAGGAGTCAGGAGTCAGGAGGCGCGGAGTTAGGAGAAAGAAAGGATTTGAATAGCATGAATTTTTAAATTCATATTCAATAGAACATCTTTCAATAATTAATAATTAATAATTAATAATTAATAATTACCTCTTCTTATAACAGATAGGATTGGCGCTCAAGGAATTTTTTTCTTTTTTCTCCATAAATGGAGAGGCTTTATACCTTAATTTTCCGGTAAGTTGAGGAAGTAATTTTGCGATTACCGTATAACCGGATTTTATATTACAGGGGACGTTAGTAATAGAAATTAAATTAGGTAGTCCTAACTATTTCATTAATTATCAATTATCCATTATCCATTATCCATTAATGAAGACTATCTGAAAAGTTGTAGTAATTTAAAATTTAATTCATTCAGTAGATTTGGCAAAGTTTTTTATATTTTTTAGTTACGATAAATATAAACTAATACCATTAGTTAGTTTCCCACATTAGCAACTACTACTAGAAAAATGAAGGATTTCTTCAAATACACCTTTGCCAGTCTAATTGGCAGCATACTAGGAATTACTCTAATTATCGGTTTCGGATTTGGCGGATTAATATTTTTTGTCGTTTCCATCGCCAGCAAAACCAAAGATGTAGGTCCACAAGTTCAAGACAAATCAATCTTAGTCTTCGACCTCGCTACTAATATTGCAGATACTCGACCCATCTCCTCCACTGGGGAAGCACTCCAAGAAGCTTTATCCAGCGACCAACCAACAACCATTACCCTCCGAAAAGCAATTAATAGTCTCAATGTTGCCGCCCAAGATCAAAAAATAATCGGCATTTACATCAAAGGTAGCAACACTCCAGGAGCAACAGGATTAGCAAATCTACAAGAAATACGGCAAGCACTTCAACGGTTCCGAGAAACTGGCAAAACTATCATTGCTTATGATATGGACTGGACAGAAAGAGAATATTATCTAGGTTCTGTAGCAGATGAAATTGTGATTAATCCTTTGGGTGCTGTAGAATTCAATGGTTTAAGTTCCCAGACTATGTTCTTGAGTGGTGCGTTAGATAAATTTGGCATCGGAGTTCAGGTAACAAGAGTGGGTAAATATAAGTCTGCTGTTGAACCTTTTATCCTAGAAAAAATGAGTCCGGAGAACCGACAGCAAACTCTTCAATTATTACAGAATATATGGGGTCAATATCTACAAGCAATCGCTACAAGTCGAAAGTTAACAACACGGAAGTTACAGGATATCGCTAATAATCAGGGTATATTGATGGCGAATACCAGTTTAGAAACTAAGTTAGTAGATAGAGTAGCTTACTACGATGAAGTTCTGACAAAACTTAAACAACTAACTGGCAAAGAAGAGAACGATAAAACTTTCACACAAATTAGTCTTAACAACTATGGCAAACTACCAAAAGTTGCAGAAACTCTCAGTAGGAATGTAAAAAGCAAAAATAAAATTGCTGTAGTTTACGCTGAAGGAGAAATAGTTAATGGTGCTGGTACTCCCAGACAGGTAGGGGGCGATCGTCTAGCACGAGAATTGCGACGACTACGACTTGACGAGAAAGTGAAGGCGGTGGTGTTGCGAGTTAATAGTCCAGGAGGAAGTGCATCAGCATCAGAAGTGATTGGTAGGGAAGTCAAGCTTATTAGTAAGGAAAAACCTGTGATTGTATCTATGGGTAATATAGCTGCTTCTGGTGGATACTGGATTTCTATGAATGCAGATAAAATAGTTGCTGAACCTACTACTGTTACTGGTTCGATAGGCGTTTTTGGTGTGTTGTTCAATGTTCAAGAACTAGCTAATGAAAATGGGATTACTTGGGATGTGGTGAAAGTTGGTGAGTTTGCAGATTTGAATTCTAATTTTCGTCCTAAAACTGAAGCAGAGTTAGCTTTGATTCAAAAGATGGTCGATTCAATTTACGAGCGGTTTATTACAAATGTGGCAACTTCTCGTAAGTTATCAAAGGAAAAAGTGGCGGAAATTGCTCAAGGTAGAGTTTGGTCTGGTGCTGATGCTCAAGAGTTAGGTTTGGTTGATGAGATTGGTGGGATAGAAGTTGCTATTAAAGTTGCTGCGGAAAAAGCTGAACTGGGAGATAGTTGGAAAGTTGAGGAATATCCTAAGTCTCGTAGTTTGGAGCAACGGATTTTCCGCAGTCTTTCTGGTGTGGAAGTTGGTGTATCTAATACTCCTTTAGATCCGCTAACAGCAGAATTTAAAAAGTTACAGGAGGAGTTAGCCAGTTTGAGAGCAATGAACGATCCTTATGGGATTTATACTCGTTTACCATTTAATCTGAGAATTGATTAATTGAGGAGTCAGAAGTCAGTAGGGTGCTGTTTCGCTGCGCGACATGAAAAGCGATGGCGTAACGCACCCAAAGGCAGACAAATTACTCCCCTACCCCCCCTCCCCTACTCCCCTACTCCTTAAGTTGTGTTGCTGAACTAAGGGATGAATCTTTGCAGAAAAGGTAAATCCCAGCTTTTACTTCCTCTTTCTCTAAAAAAATAATTCCAATGCGCAAATATGCAACGCCCCTTAAGTTGTGTTGGGTTTCGTTCCTCAACCCAACCTACAACTAGATATGTGATATGTAAAGAAAACGAAGGTTTTATTATTCAATACGCTGAAAAAATTACACTGTAACCTTGACGCTTATTAGGATATTCAAGCTTTCCTCTTGCTGTTCTAGAGCTTATACATTTACCTTCACCTTGAAGTGTTGTACCTGAAACATCATAGTAATAATCAAACTTCCATTTATCATTTTCATAACTAATTTGAAATTTTACAGGATCGGGAAAACGGGGGGAATATTGAGTAGCATCTTGTGTTAGCAGGACTTTGTTTATATCTGTATTTCCAGGGTATTGATGATTAAGAAGATACACTTTCGCTTTTACTACTCCAGGTATGTTTACATCTAATTCTTGAACTAACCCAAATTCTATGTGTTTATCATCTCCACGACGATATTTGTATTCAATTTTTTGACCTTGCTTGAATAAAAGTTTACAATTTATCGGACAATATCGGTTAACAATTGGAATTGAGCATCTGATATTTGGAAAAATTAAAGCAACAATAGCAACAATAAGACTAGCGCCTGCGATAGCCAAATTTACATTTTCCTTAGTCCAACA
>NZ_JAAHGT010000675.1 GCF_010672385.1 Okeania sp. SIO2F4 | reverse complement strand
CTGGAGATTAATTACTCTTAATTTATCTCAATGACTCACTTAATACCTAAAATCAGCAACACCAGCATTCTAATTTTATAAGGATTGAAAATTGTATCAACCAATTTCCAAAAGCAAGTAAAATCCTTACTTAATTCTAGAATGAAATAGCCCTGGAGATTAATTACTCTTAATTTATCTCAATGACTCACTTAATACCTAAAATCAGCAACACCAGCATTCTAATTTTATAAGGATTGAAAATTGTATCAACCAATTTCCAAAAGCTAGTAAAATCCTTACTTAATTCTAGAATGAAATAGCCCTGGAGATTAATTACTCTTAATTTATCTCAATGACTCACTTAATACCTAAAATCAGCAAGACCAGCATTCTAAATATTTTAGTATACTCTCCGTGTGAAATTTATATTTAATTATATCTAGTTTACCTGAAAATCAAATAGAAATTAATAACTGTTTTGGAGAAGCTAGTAACTCAGGGATATGTCTAGTGCTATAGACAGCGAAAGCTAAAAGCTTTATGATTTTTGTCTTTTTGTAATTTTATCTTTCTCAAAGGTTAGGCAAAATTGACAAAGAAAAAATATAATCAAATCATAATATAGCACTCCTGCGTGTAATTGTGAAAAAAAAATATTGGAATTAGGAAACAACGAATAGGGAGCATAATTTCATATTTTTGATATTATGCCTAGATTTTTGACAAAAAAATAAGGTCTCAAGCTTCCCCTTGGAGAGAGAATGAAAAAAACAAACTTCAGTATTTCAAGTTTATGGGTTTACCCGGAGGTACTCATAACTGATAACTGTTAACTGATAACTGAAATGGCAAATCATTTAGGATTACTACCAAATTAAAAACAGTAATTTACAATAGTAAAAAAAGCCAATAAAGCAATTAAAGATTTTGCTAGCCAGACCAAATAATTAGAGTCAAGCATAATGAGTGATGATATTATACCCCAACTGCCAAAAGCCCCTCTATCCCGTCGTGCAGCAGCATTCAGTATAGATGCCGGAGTGGTTTGGTTTCTGTGCGCCATAATTAGCAATAATTGGTTCACTTTTACTTTATTTTTTGTGGTACTTTGGATAGCCATACGAGTGCTAATGGTCTACAAAAACCAAGGTCAGAGTATAGGCCACTTTGCTCTAGATATGAAAGTTTTAGATACTAGATACCAAAGAACTCCTGGTATTCTAGAATTATCAAAGCGAGAAGGAATTTTAGCATTAGCTGGGTCATTGGCCATGCTAGGCATGAGTAATTTGACATCTGGAAATGCTGCTGTTTTACTACTAATAATGCCCTTATTTTTAGACTTTACAGTAGCTTTGGTAGATATTGAAAGGTATCAGCAAGCTTTCCATGACAGAATATCCCAGACAATAGTAGTGGGAACTATGCGTGGTTACTCCGTAGATATTAAGCTCAGGTGGTTGCTTGACGAAGCCAAGCGTTATATGAGAAAATAATAATTTGTGTCTAAGATATTGGAAAACTGAAATATGGCTAAAGGAGTAAGAATTATTATTACACTAGAGTGTACAGAGTGTAGAACTAATTCTGATAAACGTTCACAAGGTGTTTCTAGGTACACAAGCACTAAAAATCGTAGGAATACAACATCAAGATTAGAGTTGAAGAAATTCTGTACTCACTGCAATAAACATACAGTTCACAAAGAAATTAAGTGAAAATTCAGTGAGTATAAAAAAACATTAGACAGTTAAAAAGTAAACAAAAATAACGAACAAATAATTAGCAATGCCAAATTACTATCGCAAAAGAGTATCACCAATTAAACCAGGAGAACCAATCGACTACAAAGACGTCGAATTACTGAAGAAATATGTCACAGAAAGAGGAAAAATTCTGCCAAGAAGAATCACAGGTTTAACATCCAAACAGCAAAGAGATTTGACAAAAAGCATCAAAAGAGCCAGATTAGTGGCATTGTTGCCTTACGTTAATAAGGAGAGCTGAAGCTCGGAGGTTTGAGATTGGAGATTTTGGGAAAATTGGCAAAATTCAGATATATCTAACCCTACACGATCGCTCAAAGAATCTCCCGTTATAGTGACAGTTTAACGGGCAGGAAATTGACGGTGAATAAATAAGCTAGTAAGCAGAAATTTAGAATATGATGACTTGAGCGGGAGTAGCGGTAGTACCCACCTTTAAAAGTAAGTAAATTGACAAGAACTTATAGTATGGCGTTAAATTAAAAACTCTAAGTTAACTTGTGAAAAGGTCAAACAGGAGTTGGACGTCATTGTGAGTAAAAGTAATTCTAATACAAAACGGCGGTGGGTATCATTTATCCTGTATGTGGAGGCTTAGAGGTTGGTAAACCCTTGAGATAGAGATATGCTATCCGTGAATTTGAGAGAGCTACCGCTATAAAGCCAGTCTGTTAACCTTGGGTAAATGTCAGAGCCAAAGAATCTCAAACAAGATTATAGAAAAAACCACAATCCAGCCAAAGCTAAAGAAAACTTACACTATTATAGATAAGATAAAGTGGAGAAGGGAAAATTAATAGAATTTAGACTGCACGGAGAGCGGCGACTAGCTGTAGCAGAACGTCCTGATGGTAAAAAAAACTGGGTCGTGGTAGAAGCAAATGGTAAATCTAATAGTATACCCCCAAAGCAAATAAGTTATGAAGTAGCAGGAGAAAATTACAAATCATCAGAAATTCCCCAATTTCTTCAAGAAGTAGAAATCTATCTAGACCCTTCTAGTCTAGAAGTAGCATGGGAACTACTAGTAGAAGAAGCAGAAACAGTAAATCCAGCAGAAATGGCACTATTGCTATTTTCAGAACAAACACCCAGCCAATGTTACGCAGCCCATATATTATTATCAGACGATAAACTCTACTTTAAACAAAAAGGCGATCGCTACGAACCCCGCCCCATAGCCCAAGTAGCAGAAATCAAACATCAACAAGAAGTCCAAAAGCAACGAAAACAAGAACTAGAAAACTTTTTACTTCGAGTCCATAACCGACTAGCAGGAGAAGAAGTAAACTGGCAACAAAGTGATTATAATCGCCTAGACTCTATAGAAAAATTTGCCACTCACGGAGAAGAAACCTCCCATCGGAACCAAGCCATGGAGACCTTGGCTATCTTAGAACTACCAGAAACTTCAGAAGCAGCGTTTAAACTATTAGTGGATCTAGCTATATGGAGCGAGCATGAAAATTTATACTTGCGACGTAGCCAGATTCCAACACATTTTTCTACCAAGGTACTAGAAGTGGCCAAAAGCTGCCGGCAATCCCTCCCACCAGATCCAGACACAAACCGTTTGGATTTAACTCATCTCAAAGTCTATACAATTGATGATGAAAGTACGCGAGAAATAGACGATGGCCTGAGTATAGAATTTTTAGAAGACGGTCAACAACGGATATGGGTACATATAGCTGACCCTACTCGTTTACTTACTCCCGGTGATGAATTAGACCTAGAGGCTAGACGCAGAACCACTACCTTATATTTACCTACTGGTATGGTTCCTATGTTTCCCTCAGAGTTAGCAACAGGGCCAATGAGTTTAATTCAGGGGCAAGTTTGCAGCGCTCTGAGTTTTGGCATTCTTTTAGATGAAACTGGAGCAATTATAGATTACACAATTCATGCCAGCTTAATCAAGCCAACCTATCGCTTGACCTATGATGATGTAGATGAAATGCTACAGTTAGGGATTAAGCCAGAACCAGAAATTCATGCTCTGAATGATTGGGCAAAACAAAGATTTAAGTGGCGACAGTCACAAGGCTCGATTAGTATTTATATGCCAGAGTCCGTAATTAAAGTTAAAAATGAAGGTGAAGAAATTACAGTAGAAGTCTTGGATGATTCACCATCAAGACAGTTAGTAGCAGAGATGATGATTTTGGCAGGGGAAGTGGGGGCAAAATATGGTCAACAACATAATATTCCTCTACCTTACCGCAGTCAACCTCAACCGGAACTCCCACCAGAAGCAGAACTAATGTTATTGCCAGCAGGTCCGGTTCGTTCTACAGCTATGCGTCGATGTATGCCTAAAAGTGAAATGGGTACTATACCTGCTCGCCACGCAAGTTTGGCTTTGGAAACTTATGTTCAGGTTACTTCTCCAATTCGCCGTTATAGCGATCTATTAGCTCACTTTCAAATTAAAGCTCATTTGCGAGGAGACCCGTTACCTTTTACTCCAGACCAAATGCAAGAAATGGTGATGAGTTTAGTTCCTGCGGTTAAGGAAGCTTCCAGTGTGGAAAGGTTTACTAACCGTTATTGGGGGTTGGAATATTTACGGCGAAACTCGGATGAGGTTTGGCAAGCTTTGATAATTCGGTGGTTGAAGGAGGAGATTAATTTAGGGTTGGTGTTGTTGGAAGAGTTGGGGTTAGAGTTGGCAATGCGGTTTGGTCGGTCGGTTGAGGTGGGCGATCGTCTGGAGGTAAAGGTTGCTTATGCTGACCCTCGTAAAGATGAGATTGTATTTCAAGAAATAATTTCGAGCGTAGCAGAAACTGCTACTAATTAGTGGTAAAGTTATTTTACTATACTAATAATAATTAATGAGGGCTTAAGATGTCATTCAATAGTTTGGTAGATGGGGCAAATACAATCAAAGATACCACATTACAAATAAAGAACTTATCACAAGGCTTCGATGATTTTGGAAAATCACTAAAAGAGGGTATGAAAGCATTTGAGAAACTGGCAGGTATGTCAAGTCTGCTGGGAGGGTTAGGCGCTTTTGTTGGTATCATCGGTATATTTGCAGGAGGACCAAGCGATACACAACTAATTCTGAATGCGATTAGTCAGTTGAGCCGACAAATTAAAGATTTGAAGTCTGAGATAAATTACAAATTTGATTATCTAGAGAAAGTCGTTGAACTAAGCAATGCCCAATCCACATTAATACCTAGATTATCTTATTTCGACAACTTGAATGACTATATAAATAGTTTACAGAATTCGCCAGAAAGTTCCCGGGATTATAAAACAGCAAGAGATCGTTTATTAGAATATGTACCGAACCTTCATCTAATAAGAGAAAATGCCTTGATAATCTATAACTGTATGACTGGTAAGGATGGCTTGAATTTCTTAGAGTCAACAGTTGAGAAAAGTTATGGTGATATAAGAGAATTGAATCGTAATGCGTAAAGGTTGATGTTGGTGCTGCTTAGTGCTCCAATAGCGTATGGAGTATTGAAAGGTTTGAAATATAAAGAGCTGAATGAATCACAAGCTAAGGCGATAGGTGCGGAAGCGGAACAGGAATTTAAACAGATATTGAAAGAATCCACGAGCCAGTGATAATGGGATCGTAGCGACGTTTGATGTGACAACAGATATTTCACTGAGCACGACCAATGAACCAAATGACACAGTTTCATTCACCGTTGGGAG
>NZ_JAAHGT010000674.1 GCF_010672385.1 Okeania sp. SIO2F4 | reverse complement strand
CGGGTATAGCATTCTTTTTGAGAAATGGTATTACTTCTCCGTGTTCCCAGTTAAGTGTTCCCAGTTCCCTCTTTTCCGGAGTGGTCTAGTATATAACCGGATTCTATATAACGTGGTAAAAATTGGGTTGCTGTTGTGGCCAATGTGTTAGACAATTAGATTTTAAAAAAACTTTATACAGGACTCACAAAATTTGGTCTATTTTTGGTAAATACATCTGCCAAATTGGCAACCATTCCCGAATTATTTTGCTTATATTAAAAATATTAAACAAAACTAAAGTGCGACTCGTTGAAAGCTGGAAAAAATTTTCAGCGATAAGATTGCACCTCTGATGTATAGCCAAAGCGAAAAGGTTGATTATAGATCTTCGGTTAAAGTCGGAAATTATTTGTGACATCTTTAAAGTGAATTGGTATTACTTACATATAACTAATAAATAATCTCAAGAAATTTAGGAGTTGATTATGTCCTTAGAAAATGTTCAAGCTTTCTATGAAACAATAGTTGATGCTCAAGAATTTTTAGCTCAACTGCAAGCTACTCAAACTCAAGAAGAAGGAAAAAAAATCCTTGCAGAAGCTGGTTATGAGTTTAGCACTGAGGAGTAAGAAGAATATACATCCCAGATGTTAGAATCAACAGATGGTGAAAATAATGTGTTGGAGGAAATGAACTAAGAACAACTGGCAGCAGTTGTGGGTGGGTTATCAAGAATTCCTATACAGCCACAGCCAATGTATGGCATTATCTGGTGCCCTCCCAAACCTTGGCCTCCTGTACAGCCAATGTATGGTATTCCTGTTGATGAACCTCTTGTAATCAATAATTGGGAAACCAAGGAGGGAACTAAGTAGAAATTTTTTAGCCCCCCTTCCTGAGATCAAATCTGGTTGAATACTTAATTATATAGTTGGGAGAAATAGGGAGGTGGGGAGGTGGAGAGATGGAAGTATAGATAGAATTATAAACATATACTGTATAACTGTATTCTATATACAACAAGTTAATTTAACGATATAAAAAAATGACTTATCGCATCAGTTACGCTGTTTGGGAAATCACATTAAAATGCAATCTCGCTTGCCAACATTGTGGTTCTCGTGCCGGACATACCAGAACAAAAGAGCTTTCCACTGAAGAAGCTCTAGATATGGTGAAGCAATTAGCAGAAGTGGGAATTACAGAAGTAACTCTAATTGGTGGAGAAGCTTTTTTGCGCCCAGACTGGTTAGAAATTGCTAAAGCTATTACAGATGCAGGAATGATGTGTGGCATGACAACTGGGGGATTTGGCATTACCCTCGACACCGCCCGTCGGATGAAGGAAGCCGGTATTAGGGTAGTTTCTGTTTCTGTAGATGGTTTAGAAGCGACTCACGATCGCCTCCGAGGTAAAAAGGGTTCCTGGCAATGGGCTTTTAAAACTATAGGTAATTTAAGGGAGGCAGGTATTGCTGTCGGTTGTAATACTCAAATTAATCGCCTTTCTGCTCCAGAGTTTCCCCAAATTTATGAGCGTATTCGTGATGCGGGTGTCTTCGCTTGGCAAATTCAGTTAACTGTACCGATGGGGAATGCAGCAGATAATAGTGAGATTTTAATGCAGCCATACGAATTATTAGATTTATATCCTATGATCGCCCGTGTTGCTAAACGAGCGTACAAAGAAGGAGTGCAGGTTCAACCAGGAAATAATATTGGTTATTACGGTCCCTACGAAAGATTATTGCGGGGGCGGGGAAAAGATAATCCCTGGGCATTTTGGCAAGGATGTAATGCTGGGTTATCAACTCTAGGTATTGAAGCGGATGGTGCAATCAAAGGTTGTCCGTCATTACCAACTTCTGCCTATACTGGCGGTAATATCCGAGATTATTCACTGCGGACAATTATTGAAGAAACAGAAGAATTACGATTTAATTTGGGAGCAGATACTCCCCAGGGAACGGAGCATTTATGGGGTTTCTGCAAAGGTTGTGAATTTGCTCAACTTTGTCGTGGTGGTTGCAGTTGGACTGCTCATGTTTTCTTTGACAAACGAGGTAATAATCCTTACTGCCATCATCGAGCGTTAACTCAGGCAAAACAAGGAATTCGGGAAAGGGTTGAACTGAAGTATAAAGCAAGTGGAAATCCTTTTGATAATGGGGAATTTGCTCTGATTGAAGAACCTATTAATGCTCCTTGGCCAGAAAATGACCCTCTACATTTTACCAGCGATCGCATTCAATGGCCTGAAAGTTGGCAAGAAGAAAATGAGTCAACTCCTGAGTTAGTTGCTGTTAGTAAATCATCATAAATTCATTAAATATAATTATCATGTCTGGTATTAATTCTTCACAAAATATTCCTGCCAATCAAAATCTTGATCGTAAAGATGTATCTGAAATAGATGCTTCCAAACCATTGTTACCTCGTTCTGCTTGGAATAGCCAGGTGGCTTTTTTGAGAGCAATGTTTCGAGCTAAGAAAGCTTTGGATAAACTCAAGAATACTTAATATAGCAGTAGTTTCAGCCAAAGGCTGGATTTGATAGCAGGAATCTTCTATTTACCGAATAATTAAGGTTTAAAGCCTCTCCTTTAAAGGAGAAACAAGAAAAAATTTTCATGATTAGTCAATCCTCTGCTTTTCAAGCAGAGGTAATTATTAATTATTAATTATTAATTGTTGAAGCCTCCTGGGACGAATTCCTAAAGGTAGCTTCAGTCATTTTATTGACATAGGTATCGTCATCTCTGTCAAGCATAGAATGACTATTTTGTCAATTTGTTAATTGATGACACACCCTAGCTAAAATATGCTTTTTTGGGCATCCCACCTACCTCGATTATTTTTATTTGTTACTTATTATGTTATAATAAAACTGCAGTTTAGTTAGATTTCGATCAATTTAATTATGGCAACTATTATTGGTACAAATACTGGTGAAACCCTTAGAGGAAGTGCTTTTGGTGATGACATTTCAGGCAGAGGTGGAAATGACAACATCAGAGGCCGAGCAGGTGACGATCTGGTTAAAGGAAATGGCGGCAATGACACCTTAGCTGGGAACGGAGGAAGTGATACCCTGCGAGGTGGAAACGGCAATGATCAGCTTGATGGAGGAGGCGGACAAGATTTACTCCGAGGTGGCTATGGAAATGATGACCTGATTGGGAGTCGTGGAAACGATACTGTCAATGGTGGAGATGGCATTGACACCGCTAACTACGCAGATTTAGGGGAAGTCATTACCCTGCAAGCGGTTGGTGTGGTTGACAAAGGCAATGCTGGAACAGACCAAATTGAGAATATTGAGGTCATTGTTGGTGCTACAGGCGAAGATAACGTTATTGATGGTACTGTTTCCGGTGGCGCAACATCTGCGTTTGATATTGATTTATCGGCAGAAAGTCTAATTGTTACAGGAATTCCTGTTTTGGGAGATATTAACTTCACCGTCGAAAACTTTGTTAACGTCATTGGTACTTCCAACACTGATACAATCGTCGGAAACAGTAGTGACAACCTCTTTGGTGGTAGCGAAGGAAATGATACTCTCGATGGGGGAAGTGGTGATGATACCGTTGATTACAGCGATTTAGGTCAAGCTGTCACCCTTGAACGCGGAGGTGTCATCAACAAAGGTAGTGCAGGTACAGACAATATTCTAGACATCGAAACCATTATTGGGGCGGAAGGACGAGATAATGCCATTGATGGTTCGACTGGAATTAGCGCTCAAACTTCTTTTGTGGCTAACTTGGCAGGGGAAAGCTTCACTGTTAAAAATGTTCCTGGACTAGGCGATCTTAACTTTAATGTTGTTAACTTTGTCGATATTACCGGAACCTCCCAACGTGATGACTTAGTCGGTGATGGCCAAGAAAATGAACTCCGGGGTGAAGATGGAAGAGATACTCTTGTTGGTGGTGCTGGAGATGACCGCATTCTCGGTGGTAGAGGTCGAGACCGTTTAACAGGGGTCGATCCAAACAGTGCTAACCCCGGCGCAGGTGAGATTGATATCATTGACGGAGGTCGTGGTCGAGATACTATTGTTCTAGGTGATGGAAGCAATGTCTTCTACTCCTCCGATGGTAATAGCGACTTTGCAGATATCCAAGAATTCCAAACGGGTCGAGATACTATTGAACTGACTGGTAGTTCGGGAGACTACTTCTTCAACGACGATAACACCGCAATCTTCTTAAATGCTAATAATGACTTAATTGCTGAGTTTACAAATGGAGCATTTGATCCAACGACTGACCTCAGCTTTGTATAATCTTCAGGACTTACGCATAACCGCCATAGTAGGGGCGAATCGCGATTCGCCCCTACAAATAGTGTATAACTCCACTTTTTGCGTAATAGAAAATCCGGTTATACAGTAATTGCAAAATTACTTTCTCTGAATACAGATGTTCTATTGAATACAAATTATACAATTTCCAAGTACCAATAGTGCCAACCACGAGTTAGCGAGCTGATTTCAGCCTAACTATCAAAATGTTTAAAAAGCTTACCTGACAAGAAGTTTATAGTCTTTCATGCTTATTGGTAAACATGAAATCATATGCCTGAAAAATACGCTTTTGTAGCATTCCCAGTAATTAACAACTCAGTTATAAAACCCTTATCAGACAAAGCTTTTAGTTTTGGTTGACTTGGTGACAGCTTCTCTAGCATTAGGCCGTAAAGCGTGGAAAATTCTCCCCTGCTCCGTGTTCCCCTTCTGCCTTAACCAAGAATGAAACAGCCCAGCCCCAAGGAGGGCTGGGCTGTTTCAAAGTATCGTAGGTTATACCATTTCACAGAATTCTGAATTCAGAATTCAGAATTCAGAAGTTAGATTGGATAGGCTAAAAACTTTGACAAGAGAAAGGTTTGAGGCAATTATTTGACATTTAAAGTTTGAAACTATTTGTGACATCTTTAAAGTGAATTGGTATTAACGATTTAAAGAGAACAGGAGATGAGGGGATCGGAGAATAGGGAAATTTAGCAAAATTTGCTGATTTTTCAGTTTTAGAGTATCGTTAAACTCTGGCTAAATATCTGATTCAATTGGCTCAAATGACAACAATTCGTTGATTGACCTTCAAGAATAATTGATAAATTTGGCCGAAATCCTGACTATTTTGCCAAAATTTCCTATTTATACCCATCTCTCTATCTCCTTATCTGTTTTTCGCAAGAATGAAACAGCCCTACCCTCCTTGGGGGGGTTGACTTTTGAATTGTACGTAGCGCTATACTTAATCCTTTAAAGTCGAACGCATAGTAGGAAACATAATCACATCCCGAATACTTTGAGTATTAGTCAGCAACATCACCAGGATAGGGCAAAAAACCGAAGGGTGGAATTTCAGGTGGTTTTTCCGTAGCATCCTATTGATTACTAGGACAATAAAACTGGATTTACTGAGTTATCTAAGCATA
>NZ_JAAHGT010000673.1 GCF_010672385.1 Okeania sp. SIO2F4 | reverse complement strand
TGTTCCACTTCTTGTGGTTTTCCCTCCTCATTCATACCAACAATACCCCCACCACCACAGCCTATTATAATTGTTTCTGGTAGATATTCTTTTAGCAAGGGCATAAGTCGTGGATATTCACTAGCAAAAGCTGATGAGATAAATACCAGTCCTAAATCTGCTGTAGTTCCTAATGACTCTAAACTTTTTTCTGCTACTTCTTTAACTGCTGCTTCTAATGAGGGACGGGTTGAAATAGAGTTTGACCACCGCATCTGTTTGACGCTCCTTATAACTTATGATTATATTTGTGAACTACCCAAAGCTGACCCTAATCAGGTACAGCATGAGCTTCTGCATTCACAGGGACCTGCCCAAACCTAGACTTACGCCCAAGCTTAGGACTTACATTCCCTCCAGCAGCAGAGACGACTGTTCCATCCGTCTGTAGTATTCTGATTCCTTCTGCTCTAATATTATGTGCTGCATTCCCATCACGGTCATGTTTAGTCCCACAATTATGACAAGTCCACTCTCTTACATTTAGTAGTATTTCATCAACCTGATAAAAACAATTAGAGCAGATTTTAGAACTAGGAAACCATCTATCACTTTCTACTAATTTACCGAAAAATTGGGTTTAAAGCCTCGCCCTTGTAGGGCGAATTTCTATAACTATGCTATAATTAATTATTGGTCATGTACCCGCCTTGTCTCATAAATACTGCAGAAAAGAAGATGTTTGTCGAAACTCACCCATGTTGAGAGCAGAACAAGGGAAGCCTTCAGGTCAATAAGCAGCTAAAAAGAGAAGGCACAAATAAACATCTATAAGAATTCTTGATTAAGTCGCGGGAGGGCATTCCGAGACTATAAACGGACGTGGAGGCAAGCGTAACCCACCCCCATCCCCTCCCGGGAGGGGAGCAAGAGGGGTGGGTGCAGCAGCCTGTGAGACGTCAACCCGCCGAGGAGCTAGGGCTCGGTAGGAATCCCCGCGCCTTTAGGCCGGGGAGGATGTCAATATCGTTACGTTCTAACTTGTAAGCTAGGAAATTGACAAAAATTCCCCATCGACAATCAGAAATACTTTTAGCTATTTTATGATTACAAACCATGCCGAGAATATGAAGATTTTCTACTACTACTGTTTGGTTTTCACGGACTAACTTAGCACTAAGTTTATGTAAAAAATCCTGACGTGAATTACTAACTCTTTCGGATACTTTAGCTACAAGTTTTCTATACCTCTTTCTTAAATTACTGCCTTTTTCTTTTCTAGCTAGTTTCTTTTGTTTTCGTTTGAGGTTATTCTCATGTTTGAGAAAATGTTTAGGATACTCATATTTACCGAGAAATTGTGGGCTAAAGCCTCCCCTTTTAAGGGGAAAAAAGAAAAAATTTTTCCTGTTCGTCAATCCTATCCGTTTTCAAGGAGAGGTAATTATTAATTATTAATTATTAATTATTAATTGTTGAATCACTTTTTTACCATTATTGGTAATAGCAAAATATTTAATCCCTAAGTCAACACCAATAATTCCATCAGGTTGATGAGTATTACTTCATTGATTTTCTACTTCAAACAGAATAGAAGCAAAGTATTTTCCTGAAGGATTTAAACTGACAGTAACAGTTTTGATTTCCCCTTCAATCTGTCAATGTATTTTAGCCTTGATTGCTGATTTAATCTTAGGTAAAGTAATAAATCCATTACCAACCTTAACGTTTTGAGGATATTGAACCGATTGCTTGTGTCGTTTTGCTTTAAATTTAGGGAAACCTGAACGCTTCGCAAAAAAGTTTTTATAAGCTGTCACTAAATTTAGTGTAGTTACTTGTAAAATTTGACTATAACAATCACTTAACCAGCTAGTTTCTTCTGCTTTTTTGAGAGGAGATAAAAGTTTGTTCAAAGCTGTACGACTTAATCCTTTTCCTGTTTCTTTATACACTTCAATTGATTTATTAAGAGCGTAATTCCACCACCATCTAGCAGCACCAAAAGTACAAGCGAGTTGATGTTGTTGTTCAGGACTAGGGTATAGACGAACTTTGATAACTTTGAGCATCTTGAGTCCTCCTATTTATCAATATATACATTTATGATAAATAATGTCAATACTTGTTCGCCTCTGTGCCACAGGTATGAGAAGTTATAGTTTCGATTCACTATCTATATAGAACCTATTTAATCTCTAAATAATCACTATATTGCCAGTCTTTTAACCATCAGTTTTAATGTAAAAATCAGCCCCCCTAACTTTTCCTATTACCAAAACCACATTTATCCTACTCCTGTAGGAGCAATTCATGAATTGCCCCTCCTGACTCCCTCCACCCCTCCTAAAACTTAATATTGAGGAAGAACCCAAGATAATCCGTCAAGGGGTCTCCCGTCATAATTGCACTTATTTAACGGGAGGGCAATTAACGGCAATAAATAAAAAGGGAAGCAACAATTAATTTTTGATACTCTAATAGTAAAGATTAAGGGTAGCAGTAATACCCAGGCTGATTCGGATATTGACAACAACTACCGAGTATGGGGTTCGATTCATCCTAGTTATGCTCGTGGAAAGGTAAAACTCCAATTCGGAGCTAGGTGAGTACAGTATTTCTGATACAAAACAACAGTAGGTCTTATGGTTGCTGTGTGTGGAGGCTTGGACATTGGTCAGTTATAGAAGCAGAAAGCTCTATCAGGGAGGTGGAGAGAGGTACCGTCATACCGCTTGCGGTTAACAGTGGGAGAATGTCAAATTGGTTACATATAATAATAGTGTCTTGGCCTAAGTCCCGATGGTGCCATTTGGAAAAAATTTTGCTGCAAATTGTTAGGTAGAAGAGCCGTCGGATTGGCTAAGGACAGGAGTCAGGAGCCTGAGTTCTGAATTTAGAAGGCACGGTCTATAATAAATTAAGGATTTTATATATCTATAAGAATTAAATGGAGTCCCTCAACAGATTGTAGTTCCATTCATCAACTTCTATGGTTGATTTCATCCTCAATCTTAACTATTTCTTGTAGAAGTTTGTTATCTATTTTTTGTCTATTGGTAGATGTTTTAATTTATTGCTATTGACATCAAAATTATTTCTAGTTACTAGAATGCTTATTTAATTTTTGAATAAGCTCTAACTTAATCACTATAAATATAAAGACCTACAGAAATAGTCTGAGCTTTACTATTATTTTTTATTAGCTTTAATAATTTTTACTTATAGAACAACTTGTCATTTTAGCTATGTTAGTATGTTAAATGTTGTTTTGAAGCCTGGACATTTAACAGTCTGATGCTTTGATTCTTGGTGGGCAAATCTTAAAAGATCAAGATCATTTGGTTAAGAACCTCTGAAAACCTATATAACATATAACTAGGAAAGAGGAATAATTTTAGCTGATTTCTTGGCCTGTTTTTCAATTCCTAGCCCTTGTTCTAGTGTTCTAGTTTAGTTAGGAATTAGATCCTAAAATCTGTAGGTAGTAAGTCAAAATTAAGAAAACTATGACTAATAATGACATTCAAGAAAAAATTGAACAAGAGCGCGAGATAGCTCGTAACGCTTGTGATGCTTCTGGTGCTAACTCTAAAGAATGTGCAGCAGCTTGGGATGCGGTGGAAGAACTTCAAGCTGAAGCTTCTCATCAAAACGAGAAAAAGCCTAAAAATTCCTTTGAAAATTATTGCGACGATCATCCTGATGCTGCTGAGTGTCGAGTATACGATAACTAGAATCAACTAACTAATTCAATAAACTATAGTTTGTTGAATCATATTATATCCAGAAGGTAAGTAACTGAAATCCTTGACTTTGTGACTCAGTTGCTTACCATTAAACTTATTTTCAGACCTTCACATCCTCCCGACGTTGCAAAACTGTGACAACGCTTGATTCATCAAACTTATGAGGTGAAGTTTCTGCTTCTCGCGCACCTGCGTCCGAAGTCGAATCTCTTTTGAGTCTAAAGGATTGCTCCACAGTACGCCAATATTTTACCAATTCAACGACTACCCTAGAAACTGTCAGCCATCAGTCTCATGTATAGTAGAAATTTTCTGGCAGAAGCAATATTGATTAGTTTTCCCATAGGACGCTCCCTTATGAGGAGATCGTGTTTCTTCAACCAACAATTTGATCAATAAGACACTGTTTATCAAAAGACACTGTTTATCAAACTAAGATATCAGATAGCTATAATAGTTAATCTCGGTGGATTAAGGTGGACAGCTTCCACCTAGGGTGAGAAACCGTCAATCTTCGGGTATACCCCACCCTACACAAGGATTTAACTTTCATTTAACAAACAGTTTCTTACTTTTTTTATAGTTAATAATAATTTTGAAATAATTTTTATAAATTACTGATTATGTTGATTGTTTTACCCTTAGCCATTACATCTGGATTAGAGACTTTGGTCTGGATGGACTATAGGTTAGCAGTGTTATTTACTATAGTAGTACCTCTATTTCTATTGATTTGGGCTTTTGTCAAAAGATCTGAACCTATTCAACATTTATTGATTATTTATTGGCGAGTTGCTAGTTTGTTTGCAATTACAGTTTACCTAATGATTGCGGCAGTACCTATCGGCTTTTTGACATTATTAATGTCTGGATTTTTAATTACTGTAACTTTGTGGTTTTGGGTAGATTTGAATGAGGAAATCCGAGAGTTACGAAATTCTCCCTTGAAGGCAAGTTTTACCTCTTGGCGTTGGGCTGCTACTATTTATAATTTGATAGGAATCATATCACAAATTCCTTTTGTTGTTTGTGCTTTTAAATCCCGTAATGATTTACTGAATGAACCTTTTTGTAATGTTTGGTTAGATCCACCTTGGTTATTTAAACAAATTTTTCACCCAGATTGGCCTCAAGAATTTATAGGTTTTTTGGGATTTTCTGGATTAGTAATTTATACAATTTTTCTTTGCTATTTTGTTTTGGTTAAATTACAGAGACAAGGGCGATCTGCTACAGGAAATTAATATTATAAAAGTACCTAGAGAAAATTAATCTAATATTTGGGTGAGTTATGCAATAGGGAAAAGGCAATTAGTAAACATACAAACAATTTTGCATTGCTGCTTATTTTTGAGTATTTGTTAATTGTACTCGTTTGGGAAATATCTATGTATCTTAATATGGCATAGCCTAGATAAATTTTTGTGAAAGTACACTTGTTTTGATTCTTTCCTATTCCCTATTCCCTGAAAATCAAAAATTTTCTACCTGACTCGTGATGATAATTACCGAATCATTAATAATTATTAATTAATTAAATAATTTAGCTTTATTAGGCTCCCCTTTCATATAGAATCCGGTTGAACATTTGTCATTGCGACGATAGGAAGCAATCTCTTAAACCCCTGATATTGCTTCGTTCCACTA
>NZ_JAAHGT010000672.1 GCF_010672385.1 Okeania sp. SIO2F4 | reverse complement strand
CTGTTTTACTCGCAGCGCCAAATTTTTACAGTATTGTCACTACTACCACTCATAATAGTATTATCATTAGCACTAATCGCTACAGAATTTACATCCTTAGAATGTCCGGTTAAAGTATCAATAACTTCTCCAGTTTCCATATTCCAAACTTTAATCCTCTTATCCGCACCACCACTAATCATCGTTTTTTTATCCAAACAAATTACAGACCTAACCCAATCAGAATGTCCGGTAATTGTTTGAATTAATTCACATTTTTCCACAGACCATAATTTAATAGTTCTATCGCTACTACCACTCACTAAAACTTTACCATCGGGACGAAAAGCAATTGTATTAATATCTCTAGTATGCCCAATTAATTCACTTATTAATTTACCAGTTTCTACATCCCAAAATTTAATCATATTATCGCTACTACCACTAGCAAGAATTTTTCCATCAGGACTAAAAGCAACCACATTTATTCCCCGTGAATTTTTAATACTGTACAAAAGTTGACAACTTTCTTGATGCCAAATTTTAATAGTTCGGTCGTCACTTCCACTAGCAATAAATGCTCCATTCGGACTAAATGCTACTGGCATTGAAACAATAGAATCAGAATGTCTAGATAAACTACAACTTATCCTACTTTTAGCCAAATCCCAAATATTAATAACCCCACCAACATTACCAATTGCTAAGACATTATTTTGAGGATTAAAAGCAAGTGATAAAACCACATTAGATGCCATAAAAGAGTCTAATAATTCTCCTGTAGATAATTTCCATAATTTAACTGTTTGGTCAAAACTACCACTAGCAAACATTTGATTATCCGGACTAATAGCAACAGATGAAACTGAACTTAAATGACCGGAAATAGTTTGAGGTTTTCCCCAAGAATGAAGATATAATCCTGGTACATGAGTAGTATCTTTGAGAGAAATTTTTTGCTGTGAAATTTTGAGTAAATTTGGTGGAGGTGGAGGTGGGAGTGGTAATTTCCCATAATTCAAATCTTTTAAAACATCTGCTGCACATTGATAACGTTTGTTTGTCGCTTCAGCAATTAATTTATCCAAAATATTTCCCAGTTGTTCACTGACAGGATTATCAACTAAATAATCACGCCATACCCATTTATTTTCTCCAGTATCAAATAGTTTAAATGGGGAAACATTGGTCAGTAAATAAATACAAGTTACTCCTAAACTATATAGATCGCTGGCAAAATTTGCTCTACCTTTGAGTTGTTCTGGAGCAACATATTCAGGAGTTCCGATAATTGTGCCTGTTCTTAATAATGCTGTACCTGTTAACTCCTTTGCTGCACCAAAATCTACTAATACTAATTGATTTCTAAATCCAGTTTTATAGGCAGAATTCGATTGTAAACGACGAATAATATTTTCTGGTTTAATATCCCGATGAATAATTTGGTGAGAGTGAATAAACTCTAGGACTGGTAAAAGGCTATTTAATAGTTCTCTAATCTGGTATTCTGAGAATTTTCCTTCTGTTTCTAAAATTTGAGCTAAGTTTTTTCCGGGGATAAATTCTTGTACTAAATATTGACAATAATCATCATGTAAGTTCGCTAATAGTTCAGCTATTTGAGGATGTTTTCCTAAAGTATCTAATCTTTCTGCTTCTTGTTCAAATAGTTGGACGGCTTTTTTTATATCTGCGTCATTTTGTGAAATAAAATAAAACTGTTTAATAACACATGGTGGTTTAGAGGGTTTGTCTTCATCTACTGCTAAATAAGTTTTGCTGAAGCCTCCTTGACCAATCATTTTGATGGCTCTATAGCGGTCTTTTAGTATTAACATAGAATTACAACTTAGACAGATTCTTGTATCAGATAGGTTATTGGGATTTGGGCAGTTTTCTTTAAGGCAGCAAATCAGATTTTTTCTTGGTGCTAACATTGTATTTGTTGCTTTAGTAGTTAGTAACATTTTCTCAGCACGCCTGATAATTTATTGCTGTAAAGTACTTATAGCAATCTTAATTTTAATTGTGAGTTATCCAAATAGAGAAAAGTGAAATTCTCACGAATGATTTAGGATTGATATATAAAAAAAATACGTTTAAAAATGGCGACTGAGTATCCAATATTAGCTATTTTATCTAGGTGAGGTTAGATGGCAATTTTAGTTGGTAATTTTATGAAATTATCCCTGCCGTTTCACACTCTACATAAAGATTAAATTTAGGTACTCTTCAAATAATAAGTAGATCGGAACTATTGGGTGAATCTGGTATTCTTTGTTTCCTGTTTCCTACTATCTATCATTACTTATTTAGCACTGCCTAAATTTTTGATTTATAGCGTTTATCTACTTTTTTAAATACACTTTTTTTCTGAATTTTATCATCCCAGTTAAGTAGGTAGACAAAATTAAAAGTATAATAATTGCAGCAAGTAAATTTGCTAAAACCCTGACTGAATGCTGTAGGGGTTTGTAGTAAGGTTTTAGAGACAAAAACCCTAGGCACTCCTACACTTCAAAATTAATTGTAATTATGACTAGGTACTTAAGCTATTACCTCAAACTTAGAACTTTCTAACTCACCAGCATGAGAATTTTTATCTATATAGATAAACTCTAATGAAAAGGTATTTATACAACAAGTAAAATACTCTTTTTTTTCTTATTCCTAAAAAATTTATTTCTTAAGAAGGTGAATGCACAAGCAAAAATTAAGACAGCTATAGTGCTTAATCTTCGGTATGTTCCGTACCCACCCTACGCCTTTATTAAGAACTTGATTTACATAGGAATTTCTCTAATTTTTAACTTCTAACTTTTAACTTTTGACTTTTGACTTTTGAATTGATTACTCCTGTCGCCAAATTTTAATAGTATTATCACTACTACCACTAGCTAAACTCTTTCCGTCTCTAGAAAAAGTAACAGAATTAACATATTTTGAATGACCTTCTAAATTTTCTATCTGCTGACCAGTTTTCCTATCCCAAATTTTAATAGTTCCATCCTCACTACCACTCGCAATAATATCTCCTTGAGGACTAAAAGCTACTGTATAAACATCCCTTGAATGTCCCTCTAAAGTTTGTAATATTTCACCGCTGTCTATTTGCCAAATTTTAATATTTTTATCGCGATCGCCACTAGCTAAAACTTTACCATCAGGACTAAAAGCAACTGCATAAATATAATGTATTCCCTGATAATAATTACATAGGTTTTTAACAGTATTACCTAAACTTAAATCCCATATTTTAATCGTATTATCTTCACTACCACTCGCCAAAGTTTTGCCGTCTGGACTAAAAGCGATCGCCCGCACTGGTCGTGAATGTCCGCTCAAAGTCATCATTACTTTCCCAAAGTTAGCATCATAAATATCATCCCCTAGTCGCCAAACTTTCACACTTTTATCTTTACTCGCACTAGCTAAAGTTTTGCCGTCTGGGTGAAAAGCGATCGCCGTAACTGCTCCAGAATGACCAAAATATTCTCCCCGACCCCAGTCACCGAGAATGCAAAGAAGTTTTCCCGTCTTAATTTCCCAGAGTCTAATAGTTTTGTCATCACTCCCACTAGCTAATATTTTCCCATCCGGACTAAAAGCAACAGAGTTGACATAACCGGAATGTCCGCGCATAGTCAATATTTCTGTACCACTATCTACTTCCCACAACTTAATAGTTTCATCCTCGCTCCCACTTGCTACAATTTTCTCATCCTTACTAAAAGCAACAGAGCAAACCCATTTTTGATGACCGATGAGAGTATGTAGACATTTCCAAGTTTGACTCGGTAAAGGTGCAGGCGTAACTTCTGGTGTTTGGAGAGCAGTTTTATCTTGAATAAGAGTCAAATTAACTTGAGCGTCTGCATTTAAAGTTTTCATAACTTCATCAACAGACTGATAACGACGGTTGACCGCATTTTCCACCAGTTTATCCAAAACATCACCCAACTTTTCGCTCACAGAATTATTCTGTAAATAACGTCGCCATACCCACGTTCCCTCACCCACATCAAATAATTCAAATGGGGAAACTTTTGTTAATAGATGCAAGCAAGTCACCCCCAAACTATATAAGTCGCTGGCAAATACTGCCTTGCCTCGGTTTTGTTCGGGAGCAGTATATTCAGGAGTGCCAATAGTTGTACCTGTTTTGAGAAGTGCAGTACCCAGAGCATATTTAGCAGCACCAAAGTCTACCAATACTAACTGGCGATCGCTATTTTGACGGCGAATAATATTTTCTGGTTTGATGTCGCGGTGAATAACATTATGAGAATGAATAAACCCCACCACTGGTAGTAAATTTTTCAGTAAACCCCTAATTTCCTCTTCCTTGTAGGGTGTTTCAATTTTCAGCGCTTCAGCTAAGTTTTGTCCAGGGATAAATTCTTGTACTAAATATTGTCGCCCATCTTGAGTAAAATGGGCCATGAGTTCGGGGATTTGGGAATGTTTGCCCAACTGGTCTAACCTCGTAGCTTCTTTTTCAAATAATTCGGCAGCTTTGTTAATATTATTTGTGCCTTGTGCAGCGGGAAAAAATTGTTTAATGACGCAGTAGGGTCTGGAGGGTTTGTCTTCGTCGATAGCTAAAAATGTTCTACCAAAACCTCCTTGACCAATTAGGTTTAAGGCGCGATAGCGGTCTTTAAGTAATAGTTTTGCACCGCAATTTTGGCAATATTTATTGAAGTCTGGGTTTTGGGGAATTTGACAGTTGGGGTTGAGGCAATAACTCATGCCGATAGGTTTTTAGCTAACGATTATATTTATTATATTTGCAGGATTTTTGCAAGTTTTTTCCTTACTATATAATAGTTTTTGTCAGGATTGGCTGAAATTAAGCATAAATTAATTTTTCTGTTTTTTTGATAGAGTGATGATAATCTTTATCCTACAGAATTGCTTGGCCTTTTATGGATCTTTTGAAATGATTTTGTAGAGTTTGAAAAAATGTTTGAATAGTACGAAAATATTACACAAAGAAAAATATCTATAGAAAAAAAATAAGAGTTGTTGAGTCAATTCAAAATAATGAATAAGACTGACTGAGATATTGGGTGAAATTTATCAAAACTACTCTGATATTTTTGACCGTATAACTCCTGGTATTTATTTGTTCAATATGGAGAATTCTGATTTACTCAGAGAACGAATTTTCCCAAAGCAAGGAATAATTAATGTTAATGATTAGGGATTAGAAACGTTTGTAGCTGCAGCAGGAGAATTTCGGTTAAAGCCGTTTCTAACTCTGCCAAAATCACTAACTGAATATTTGAAAAAATCTTGACGCTGTTGAGGATAAGTATCTGAAGACGTTCCTACTTTTCCAAGATTTTGAGCAAGTGATAATAATTTTATCAGAGTAATCACATCGTCTCTAATTGGTTCTGAATCTAAATAATAATTAGCAGATTGAAAACCACGTTTCTGTTCTTCAATCTGCTAATTAT
>NZ_JAAHGT010000671.1 GCF_010672385.1 Okeania sp. SIO2F4 | reverse complement strand
ATTCTGGCAAAAGCTTTAAGGGAAGTTGAACGGATGATTGGGATGGGTAAGTCTGGTTCTTCTGTTACTTTAAGATTTGACGAAGGTCAGGTAATTTTTGAGTTGGGAGAGCAGCGTTTAACAAGTAGAAAATTAGAGGGTCAATATCCAGCTTACCAACAATTATTGCCTAATAAGTTTACTAATCAAATTAATGTAGATAGAAAGCAATTTTTAGGAGCTGTGGAAAGAATTGCTGTTTTAGCTGACCAAAAGAATAATATTTTGAAGTGTTCTATTGATAGTGTTAATCAGGAAATTTCTTTATCCGTAGATGCTCAAGATGTGGGAAGTGGTCGAGAGTCTATGGCAGCAAAAATTTCTGCTGATGAACCGGAAGAAATTGCTTTTAATGTTAAGTATTTGATTGAGGGATTAAAGGCTATTCCCTCAGCTTCAGAAATTTCTATTCAGTTAAATACTGCTACAACTCCAGTGGTTTTGAATCCTTTAGGAGGATTGAAGATGACTTATTTAATTATGCCTGTTCAGTTAAGAGGTTAGATGTCTGAGGTAACTTTTTAATCATAAATTTATTGAGGCAGATTGGAGAATTTTATATTTCTAAATCTGCCCGATTTTTTATGCCAAGTTATATCAAGCATGATAAATGTTTATGAGAAATGGTAGGGAAGTTGGATGCAACGTCCCTAGGGGATAGGGAAGAAGAAAGAAGGAAGAAGGAGTAAATATTGAAAAACAAGGGAAAAATGATCGAGATAGCTGTTGAAAATCAATTTGAGCAGCTCTTTTTTAGTATCTCCGATCGAAATGCACGTTTTTGTACTATTCTTTTTTACAATTGATATTTTCAAAAAAATATATACGATCAATAGAGAGACTTATGTTCAAAATAATTATAGCGCTTTTCACAAAGGTAGACTACAAACCTTCTGCCCTCAGCATAAGTACCTTCTGCCTTTAAGCCAAAATCTCTGTATTCTATGTTAATGAAAACTGCTATAATTAGGGCTTACTGATTAATTCTAAAAGCATTTACATAATACTGACTAAGAATTTTTGGAGCGAAAAAAGTGCCACTTTTTTCCGTCTCTCAATCTTAAAAATTTAGCATTTTGAGCAGATTAAGAAGGGAAAAATCCAGGTACAATTTTTCATCCTATATCCTCTATAATTTTCCTCATTATTAAATCCTGAATCTTACCGAAAAATCGTGGTCTAAAGCCTCACCTTTTAAGGGGATAAAAAAAAGAATTCCGTATTTCAAGCCTCCTTATTGCAGAGGTACTGATAACTGATAACTGAAATTACCTTCACCCATAAGACTTTTTTGCATAGTACAAGATATAAATTCTAAATATTCACGCCCTTCCCTTTTACTACTTGTTGCTTAACTATTAATTAGAACTATTCCTTATTGCGGATATTTCCTATTCCCTACTTTCTATTTCCTAAGCACGAAAATTATATCCTAATTCAGCAATGCCAAAATATCAAGGGTATAATTTCATAAATTCAGTAAAAAGTTTAATCAAAATAGATTTATTTTTCAGTAAAGATACAAATTTTTTGATGATGTGATAATCGTAGTTAATTACCCTATATAATTAAGAAATACAATTGACCAAAGGGTGATAAAATATGGGGAATATTATTAGAGATGGTGATAATTTAGTTCCTGTCAACTATAATAGTTTGTTACAACAGATTTTGCATAAATTGTCGGAACATAATCTGTTTAAAATATCGAGCGATGTAGCTACCGCACTTGCTCCACCAACGCCGACGTTTACTTATTAATATTGATGAGATAGCTGCTTCTATTGCTACTACAAATATTCAAAATCCTTTAAGCACTACGAAGGGTGTTCGTGCTGCTACTGTAAATTTTGTAGACAAAGAAAAATTTCTGACTCAAATAGGAGAAATAAAAGACTATTTGATAACTAATTTAGAATCTACAGAAGGAATAGGAGATATTGCTAGTTTTGTCGATAGTTTGATTGTGAATTTAACAGATTTTCAGGGGCGTGTTAATAAATTAGGTTTAGCTTATCCTTTTGACGAAAAGTATACATATTTGCAAAAACAAGAGTTAATTTTAAATTCTCAACTTCCCGGTAGTAATTCTTTGTTAAAATTCCATAATCTGACAATTACAGTGGGAAATATTACGGCGTTTCAGTCTCAGCTAGCAACAGGAATTAGACAGAATATTCAAGATAATTTTGATTCGGAAGACCCAGAAGATATTGAAGATATTTATCCTTTTTTAGAAAGACAAGTTGAGGATAGAAACTCAGATTTTAATAAATTGCAAAGACTGGTAGATGAGGAAACATTAGGGAAGTTGAAAAAGGAAGCAAAAATTATATATTTAGAACATTTATTAGCGAATATTGAGACTAATGATAAAGGAGTTATTTATCTGAGAGTTTTAATTCGGCGTTTGAATTTGATTGAGGAATATATTAATGATGAGTCTAAAGCTGATGGATATTATGATGTTTCTTATGCTGGAGAAAAATTTAATTACCGAGATATTTTTGCTCGTGCTGAAGTTTTTGACGCACTGCCAATCATTCCAATTATTGATGGTAATTTGGGAGAAACTACAAATCGAGAAATAGGAGAAACTCAATTTGTTTTGGGTTTTAAAATGAAGTTAGATGGCAAAGTGCAAGCTAGGGGTGGAAAAGAAGTTTTTGATTATAATTTGGAGATAATTACCCAGAATAATCAGGAGGAAAATGAGCAATTAAAGGCTAATCCAGACAAAAAGAAAACTTGGGCAAGAAAAATATTAACGCGAGCATTTTTATACTATTTTGTATTTTCTTGCTCAGACCCAAAGGCAAAAAATTATCATTCTGATGATGAGTTAACTTATAATCCTATACCTAAATTTGATGAGAAAGTTTTGCCTGCATTGAAAGCAGATAATGATGATGAAAAAGATAGTATTTTTCAGTGGTTAGTTATAGGATTTGACAGATATGGAGTAAAGGAAAAAATCAGGAAGTTAAGGGATTTAGTCAGAAACTTTTTAGAGAGAGGGAAAAAATTACCTAACTGCATAAAAAGGCGAGAAATTTGTATTAATAAAAGAATTATCAGAACTGAGAATGATAGTTTGTTTCAAGGTAATTTTTTTCACGATGATTTAAGAGAAAATTATAAGAAATGTCTGAGGTATATTTTTCTGGTTAAGGAAGGAATAAATAATCGAGCAGTATGTCAGCTACCTGCTAGTATCAAGATAGAAGATGTGCGTTATTTTGAAGGAAGCGATCGCCAAAGTTTTCAGTGGGAATATGATCTAGAAGGAATTAAAGCATTACCTGTAATGTGGATACCTGATACAGATACTTGTCGGCGAATTTATCACGAAAATTTTGTGCAGAAAGGATATAAGTTTATTCTGTTTAGTTACAATAATAAACGTTTAAATCCAGGAGAAAATAAATTAAATACGACTCAAGCATTTGTCTATCGTTTTACTTGGATATTGTTATCTTATCTTTGCCTACATATTTTATTAGAGGAATATTCAGGAACAGAAAAAGAATTATTTATTCCGATGGTGCGACTCCATGAAGGAACCCATGAAAATCCTTTTCCTGCTGAAAAGTTTCTGGCTAATCTTGCCAAAACATTAGCTTTTATTTTTAGTAAAAAATATCGGTGTAACTCTCAAGGTTTCCGGGTTAATAAACCACCTAGTTCTTTCAATATTAGAAATGGTTTAAATTCTCTATATTCTGTATTGCCTAAAAAATTTAGTTTCGATCGTAATTCTGATTCTACTTTATTAGATAAATTGGCAATTATTATTGTGTCTAGCAAACTGAGCGATTCCAGAACAGGTAGTCAAAACCGTAATGATAGAATTGCCAATTTATTTGGGGAAGTAATAAGTATTGAACGGTTAGAAAATGGCAGTGTAAAAATTCAAAGTTTGACTACATTTTTTGATAACTATCAAGTAGGAAAGATGTATCAGGAATCACCTGTTTTAATGGATAGAGTCATTGACCTTTACTCAGAAGGATATCAACACTTTTTATATGTAGCACAAGCACCTTATACCAGTAAATTACATATTACTCAACAAGAAGAGGAAGAGAGACTATATTTCATGTCACCTACTATTATTAAGACGATGAAGCAAAATCGAGATGACATTAAAATATATCCTGTACTTTTTGATAAATATTATGTACACAAATTCAAATTAAAAAAACAGGAGGTGAAATCTTTATATATTCAAGATACTCGCCAATTAATGAATATTTCTGAAGATAGTAGTCAAAAATCAGTGGTATTTTTCAATTTGTTTAATGGCATTTCTGTGGGTGGGAAAAACACTGAGAATGAACGATTTTATAATGGCGTTATTTCCTATTCCACTCTGTTAGGAAAATATTATTCTGGAGTAATGGATGATGAGGATATTAGGCAAGGTTTGGTTTATGATAGTTCGTTGAAAAATGATATTCTTCAATATTTGACTTTTTTCCATTTTTCCAGGTTTGAAAAACAGGAGAAAGATAGTAGTAATTTAAGTTTAAAGTTAGATCCTTATGAAAATATTATTGGTGATGAAGCATTGGGAAGTTTGGCAATTTTTCGTCAGATGACAGAAAGTATTGAGTTTAATGCTTTGGCTTTTTTGACAGAAGTTAATGATGCTGTTGATGGAGTTGATTTTTAATGGGAGGTTGGGAAAATAAGTCTTAGATAAATACTATAAATATTTCAACTTCTACCAATTTTTAGTAGGGGTTTGGTCTCCCACCCCTTTCCTCAAAACCTCTTCCAAACCTTAACATTAGGAGACTAATTTATTGTGAAGTAAGTTATTTTTGGAATTTGATATTAATTACAGAGTTGGTAGAAGTAAATTAGCAGCTTTTGTGACTATTACTATCGGAAAAAATTGTAGTTGACGAGCGATCGCTGAAAATTTAATTTAGCAGGTTTCTCAGTAGTAGAATTTAATATGGAAAATTCTGAGACTATCTATATTTATCAGTCAGGAAAAATTTGCCTTTGTCAGAGATATCTCTCCCAACTAGACTTTGATATTCTCAGGCAAATTTCCCAATTTTCAGCAAAACTCAGAAAGTGGAAAATTTTCATACTATCTATATTTAAGAATAGGAAAAAATTTACCTTTGCCAGAGATATTTCTCCCAACTAGACTCTGACATTTTCGGGAAAACTACAGAATTTTCGCTCAAATTCCGAAAGTGGAAAATTTTCATACTATCTATATTTAAGAATAGGCAAAAATTTGGCTTTGCCAGATATATCTCTGCAAATTAGACTCTGACATTTTCGGGAAAACTACAGAATTTTCGGCAAAATTCCGAAAGTGGAAAATTTTGAGGATATCTATATTTATGAATAGGCAAAAATTTGTCTTTGCCAGATATATCTCTCCA
>NZ_JAAHGT010000670.1 GCF_010672385.1 Okeania sp. SIO2F4 | reverse complement strand
GGGGCTAAAAATGTCTCTCCAGAATTTACTGGGGTAAGTTTCACTGGGGATAAGACTTTACTTTATCGGGTTAATCTTTGGGCAAGAACTATTTTTAGGGTATTGGTTCCTATTGCAGAAGTCAGATGTGTTAACCGAGATGTTTTATATAAGGAAGTTAAAAAAATTCCTTGGCAGAAGTATATATCTCCTAAAAATACATTGGCAGTTCATTGTACGGGAAGTAATGAGAAATTAAGGCATACTCATTATACTGCTCTGCAAATAAAGGATGCTATTACCGAGCAACAAATAGAAAAATTTCGCTATAGATCGAATATTGATACTAAAAATCCTGACATATTAGTTAATGCTCATATTGAACATAAAAATTGTATCCTTAGTTTAGATAGTTCTGGTAGTAGTTTACATCAGCGTGGTTATCGGTTGGCAATGGGTTTTGCTCCTCTGAAGGAAACTTTAGCAGCAGCTTTATTGGAGATGGCGGAATATTCTCCTGATTTACCTTTTTTAGATCCTTTATGTGGTTCTGGAACTTTACCTTTGGAGGCGAGTTTAAAAGCATTAAATATTGCACCTGGATTGTTTAAAAATAAATTTGCTTTTATGAATTGGCGTGATTTTGATGAGTCGCTTTGGGAAGATTTATTAACAGAAGCTAAGAATAATCAATTAACTGAATTAAAATCAATAATTGTGGGAAGTGACAAAAATATAGAAGTTATTTCTCAAGCTCGTGCTAATGCTAAAAAATGTGGTGTTGGAGATAAAATTAAGTTTATACAAACAGATTTATCTAATTTAGAACCTCCAGCAGAAAAAGGAATAATTATTTGTAATCCTCCTTATGGCGAGCGTTTAGGAGAAGTAGAAGAATTGGGTAAATTATATAAAATGTTGGGGGATATTTTTAAACAACGTTTTACTGGTTGGACGGCTTTTATTTTGACAGGAAATAAACAGTTATCTAAACAGGTGGGGTTAAGAACTTCTGCTAGAATTCCTGTTTATAATGGTCCGATAGCTTGTAAATTATTAAAGTACGAATTGTATTAGTTTTAGGGAATAGGGAATAGGGAATAGGGAATAGGTAAGAGATTTTTCAGAAAAATATACGAAAAAATTTTTGACTTTTACTTTTGGAAGAGGTCTAATATCAAGCGTGATAAATATTTGTTACATTGAGAGAGGGAACAGGCAATAGGAAATAGGTAAGAGATTTTCGAGAAAAATATACGAAAAAATTTTTGACTTTTACTTTTGGAAGAGGTCTAATATCAAGCGTGATAAATGTTTGTTACATAAAGTAGGGACGTTGCATGCAACGTCCCTACGTCTGATTTTATCAAGCGTATGGTAAATTTATTACAGGTAAGATGCTTGTGCTACTTGTCTTATCCTATTATTATTTATTGTCAAAAATCTACCTTTGTGAACTATTCCCCTACTCCCTGCTCCCTACTCCCTACTCCCTACTCCCTCAAAAAATGAATAATCAAAAAGATTGGCAAGCTAAAAATTTAGAAGCAATTCGACAAAGAATTTATTGGTTGCAGGAACAACCAGATGGAGTGATTTTTTCTCAACCTTCTGGTATACATTTTTTAACTATAAAAAAAATTCAATTCATCATTCAGCTAGTATTAGTAGAGCAAGTAACTTTAAAAATGAATTGGGTTCAATCTATACTTAATTTGAATCACCCCACATATTTAATTTTTCCTTACACTCAGGCAATGATGTTAGTTTTGCTATGGAATAGTCAGCCAAAAAAAGTTTATATTGCAGGTTTTGGTGGGGGTAGCATTCCTCAAGTTTTACATCACTATTTTCCAGATGTAACAATAGAATGTACAGAAGTAGATGCCAATATATTGGCAATTGCTCAGAAATTTTTCGGAGTAGAATTAAATGAAAGATTAAAGGTTAAAATTCAAGATGGTAGGGAATATTTAGAACAAAAAAACGATCGGGATAAGTATGATATTATTATGGTCGATGTAGCTTTTGGTAATGGCTATATGTCTTATAATTTAGCGACTAAAGAATTTTATGAGTTGTGCGATCGCCATTTATCACAGTCTGGAGTTATAGTTGTCAATACATTAAAAAGTAATGGTTTTGAAGCGGAGTATGTGAAAACTATTCAAGCTGTTTTTCCATATATTTATATCTGTTATACTAGCGGTAAAAATACTATTATTATTGGTACTTGTGACAATCCAATTGACAAAGAAAAAATTCTAGAAAAAGCTAAGTCTATTCAAGATGAGCATCAGTTTTCATTTTCCTTGGTAGACAGAGCAAAGGATCTAAAAATCATTGAAGAATTATCTGGTTTAAATTTAGAGAAAGTTTCAATTTTTCAGGATAATGCTTCACCTGGAAATTATTTTGATTCATGGTTATTTTAAGGAAGAAGGAAGAAGGAAGAAGGAAGAAGGTAAGCATTCAGCTATTAGCGGTCAGCTCTCAGCAATAAAAATGAACAATGTAGCTCGATAGACTATTAAGGTTAACCGATGGACTTTTACATTAACTTTTAATTCTTTGAAATCTTCCAATTGCTTTCTCCCCTTTTAAAGGTAATGAAGCTGATAACTGATAGCTTAGTGCTGAATGCTTACGGAAGAATGAAGAAGGAAGAAGGAAAATCCATTAAAACAGTGGAATGAAGTGACTATCTGAATACCTAAGCTATACTAGAAATCGTAGAATATTTTTACTAGCGTTGCACGATTGTGGAATTATTTATAATAAAGGATAAATTTTTCTGACAGGCGATCGCTCAAAAATACAATTTTAATTCTGTTTTTTTTGGTTTATATCAATGGAATGTCTTATACCATTTCTCATGCATTCTTGCTACATCTCCTTGAGCAGAGGGAGTAGGGAGTAGGGAGTAGGGTTTAAAAATATCTTATATCTTCATTTAATGGCAACAAATTGTTAAAAACATTGCTCTTACTGATTTATTAGTTAATAACTGAAGTTTTGAGTAAGTATAGCATTATTTTTGGGAATTGGTATTATTGGTCTAGATTATTCTTTACTCAGTAATAAAGTTAAATGTGAAAACTTTGGTTATTGTCAGGAATTAACGGAACCACTCCCCTTGAATGGTTAATATATTGATATTAATTGGTAAGTTTTGATGGGAATATTATAGCTAAGAAAGAATTGGTATGGGATAATTACTGATGATGAATGTTAGAGATTGAAATGTTTTTCCTACTTTTCCCAGTGCGCGTGTTTCCTGTTGGCTGCTATAGAAAGACTTTCTTATTTAATGGTTGTTTTTCTAGGGTATTATCTGCGAAGAGATACGATAAAAGAGTTAAAAGAATGTAGACGATCTCCAGCATCTTATTCTGAACATTTTAGATAGGCACTTCACTTTAATCAAAATTCTACTTTTATTACTAACTGTTTTGAAAAATAAAGCGACCTTAATACTCTTGATTTTTCTGTCGATCCACCTATAGCCTCTAGGAAAAATTGTCTTGAAGTTATCAAAGATATACTATCCGTAGGTTCCTATACACCTGTTCCTTTAAGATCGAGAAAATCTCACTAAATAAAATAGTAAATAAGTAGAATAAATTAGAACTTCACAAGACATTTTAGTTCTATAAAAAATCCCCATCTAAATCTATAATTTTTGATTTAGATGGGGTAGATTAAAATTAATTCTCAATCTTCACAAAAAGAATTTTGTCACCCTGACGAATAGCATTTACAACTTCCATATCTTCAGTTTTTCCAAAAGTTGTATGAACGCCATCTAAATGAGGTTGGGGAGCGTGACAAATAAAGAATTGACTGCCACCTGTATCGCGACCAGCATGAGCCATTGATAAAGTTCCAGCTAAATGTTTATTACTATTAATTTCACATTTAATTTTATAACCAGGGCCACCTGTACCTGTACCTTTAGGGCAACCTCCTTGAATCATAAAATTAGGAATAACACGATGAAAATTCAAGCCATCATAAAATCCTTTTTCACTTAATTCGACAAAATTTTTCACAGTATTGGGAGCATCATTATCAAACAATTCTAAGTTGATTGTTCCCTTTTCTGTTTCCATGATAGCTCGTGTCATTTTTTGAATTTCTCCTAAAGTTAAAGAAGCAGTCAGCAGTCAGCAGTCAGCGGTCAGCTTTGAACCTAATAACTTAATTTAAGGTTAGTGACTAATAACCTTTTTATTTATTACTTTTAATTCTACTTGGAGACTAATTTCTTATTCCAAGATAATGAGTTAATAACTCATAACTGAAAGCTGATAGCTGAAAGCTGATAGCTAGTTAATTAGTAGCATTATACGCCATTTGCCAAAAGTCTTTTTCTAGTCTAGCGACGTTTAAAAAAGTAGCTTCAGATTGACTTTGTACTATTTTTGAGGCATCTTGTAATACCTCATCAGCTTGTGCCTCTAGCAGTTTAACATAATCTGTAAATTCTGGATTTCCCCAACGGTTGGCAAATTCATTATAAGGTTGTGGCATTTCTCCTGGTAATTGCCAACCTTGATTATAAGCTAGTTCAATTCCCCATAATGCAGTTGCTTGTAATGGATATGGCATCTCAGTTAGCTTATTCATAAAATCACAATATTCTGTACAAGTTAATTGTTTTTTTGTATTCAAATCTAATTGTCTTTCTGTTGCTTTATCTTTAAACCAATTTAGTTCATCTTGTAAAGCATTTAGTCCGCTCATAATTACATCAAAATGGGATGTTGGGGCAGAAGTTAAAATTCTGCCTACCATCCGAGTAAATTCCACAACAAATAGATAATCTTGTACTAGCCAAGTGTTAAATTGTTGAGGTTTAATAGTACCTAATTTACATTCGTCTAAAAATGGATGTACGGTAGCTGCTTGCCATTGTTGAGAGTATTTTTTTAAGAGTTCTTGACAGTTCATAAGTTTCAGTAAGGAATAAGGTTTTCGAGCCTCTATCAAAATATATAGTAATCCTAAATTGGTTTTCAATAATGAACAATGAACAATTAATAATTACCTCTTCTGTAATAAAAGGATTGGTTAAAAGGAAAATTTTTTCTTTTCTTGGTCGATTGGATATGGCTAGGTTTCCCGCTCTTGCAGAGCCACTCCGCTTTTTCCTGAGGTCATGCTCCGCAAACATGTCGCGCAGCTAAACAGCATCCCATCCTACAGAAAGATCCGTATATCGACCGCTTTTTCTCCCATATAGGAGAAGCTTTAAACCTTAGTTTTTCGGTGAAAATTTTTATAACAGTTAATATTAACGGAAAATCTTTAAAATTCTAACTTCTGACCGAAAAATTCTGGGGAGGCGCCTCTCCTTTTCCGGGGATAAAAAAAATAGAATATTCTATATTTCAATCCCGAAGCTTTCCGTTTGTCATGCTGCGCAAACAGCTAGGGGTACTGATAACTGATAACTGATAACTGAAATGACTACCTATATAAGAGA
>NZ_JAAHGT010000067.1 GCF_010672385.1 Okeania sp. SIO2F4 | reverse complement strand
GGACATCTTATATCGTTTCACTGAATTGAGAATTGAGAATTGAGAATGCCAGATTTGCGATTGCTAAAAACTTTGATAAAACAACAGTTTCAGGCAATTATTTGACATTTAAAGTTTGAAACTATTTGTGACATCCTTAAAGTGAATTGGTATTAGCCGCTATGGGTGTACCTCACGCCTAGTGGAATCTGCTGTATATTCATTCTGAGGGAGCAAAAAAAAATTAGATACAAAATATCTGCATCTAAAGCATTGTTAACAGACCCTCGAAATAAATTTAGAGAGTTTTGCTTTTGCCCGTTACTTTTAACTTTATTTACTTAGTCGATTAGTATATCGTTCACACAGATAATTTGCCATTATTTCTCCTACCAATTTATGACCTGCTATATTCCAATGACCTCCACAGGGAAGTGCATTATCAAAACCATGCAAACATTTACCTGTTTTTTTTGCTTCATCCCAAATAGGTCCTGCTAAATTGTATACTGGTATATTTTCCTCCTTACCAAAATTTTTTAATCTGATATCTGGATAGAATAAATTGGGCACATTCAAAGATTTTCTAAATCCATCACGCTTTTGAGTATCGGGTAATACCTGATAAGAATCACTGGCTGTTATTACCATAAATTCTGCTCCTTTCTCATAGACTTCATCTCTCATTAGTTTGATTAAACCCTCAGTTACTTCCCAAGTTTTTTCCCAGTCATAATTTTGTTTTGGTTCCTTGTAAAAAGCAAGATTAATTTCACTATAATCTTGTTCAAACTGACGGCGTTTAGCATCAATATCAACTTTTCTAATTAGTTGTAAAATTCGGGAATTTTGCACTAACCAAAATGGCAAAAAATCTACTAGGGAAAAATTATAACGGTCTCTCTCCCAAAATTTCAAATCTCGGAATGACAAATCTGCCACAAGTTGACCATCTTGATAAATAAAATAGGGGCGTAAATGGTCGTGTTCTAAAGTACGAGAATTATTACGAAGGTCGTTACCAGAATAAAAAGCTAATATGACTAAATCTGGTGCATAATCCCAAACATTATGTCTTAAAGTCATTAATTCTTGAGCTGTTCCATAACCTTGTACGCCAAAATTCATTACCTCAACTTTCCGGTCTTTTAAGACAGGACATTGTTGTAATTTTTCCTCCATTATTGCACCATAAGTATCTTCTAAATTGACATGAATTGCTTCTGTAAAAGAATCTCCTAATAAAGCAATTCTCAATCCATTTTCTAGTTTTGTTGTACTCCGTTCATAATCCCGAAAACCCCCACTATTCATTTTTATTTCTGATGGTATACCTTCTCCAGTCCAAAATGATTTGCTATTAGGATTTCCTGCCCAACCTCTATAGGGGTCTTTTACTGTGTATAAAAGTTCTTGATTAGAGTCTTCTCTTGGTGGTGGTGGAGTTTCTATTTTTGCTATTCTTAAACCTATTTCACCTACTGCAATACTAAATATTAATGTACTTACTGTTAGTCCTAAATTGATGGCTAAATTATTTAGTTTTTTCATTATATTGATGTTAGTTGAGCAAGAGATTATTTTTAATATTGGGAACTCAGTTTATTTTTAAACCAAATTATATATACTAGCCGAAAATTGAAACAATTCTGGGAATTTTCTTAATTTTTTATCCTAGAGGTTTAGTATCCCAACACTAACAAAAATGGGGTTTGGAAACCAAACCCCTGCAAATGTTTAACTGTGACATTTTAATTTATTTCTCCCCACACGGACCACACCGACCACACCGACCACACTCCCCACACTCTTTTCCTAAACTAAACCATTTGCACTTGCAGGAAGTGCCCAGAAACCAACAAACTCGTCTCGATAGTTGAGGGTGTCAAGCACTAGCTGTCTATTATTTGGATCGGAAGTATAAAAGTGAGTAATATTCAAAGGGTCTGCTTGTTCGGCATCCAAATTAGCCAGTCGGTAAACAGGTATAGCATTAGCAGGTGCATCTGCTGGTCTAGCATTTGTTGTACCTACTGGTTTATAAGCATTAAATGCTATGCCTGTATTTATGAATTGTGGGAGGGAGTCTTCTATGCCAACCTCAAACGATAAAAAATCACTACCTGTAGCGGTATTAAGGTAGCGAAAGACTGGAGCGCCTTCATTGACTGGAACATCAAACTCGTTACCTTCGGGTCGGAAAAAGGTAGGCTCACCTGTTAAATCATCTATTTCAAACTGATTAGCTGTAAAAATATGTGATTGTGATGTAAAGTCCCAGAAGCGCAATACATCTTGAGAACTTCCTCCAAAATTACCACCTCCAAAATTACCACCTCCAAAATTACCACCTCCAAAATTGCCACCTCCAAAATTGCCACTTCCAGAATTACCGCTAATTTCCTGGACAGCCAATGTATATTCTGTAGATGCTTGTCCTCCATCAGGAATACTCACACTGGTATCAGCAGGTGTTACTCTGAGCAAATAATTTCCTGTAGCAAGATTTTGAGTAATTAACCCATTATTTGTTAGTGTCGCTTGTGCCGAGTTTATCAGATTTAAGCCTCTGTCATATAGCTCTAATTGAGCATTGTCCTGAATAGCGTCCAGTGTGACTCTAACTTGACTATTACTTGATACTTGAAAGTTAAACCAATCATCTGGATCGCTATTACCAACAAAACCATTAACTGATGGATTATCAAACACATTACCAATAGAAACTGCAGTATTGGAAAAGTCATTACTGCTATCTTCTGAACTAACTTCTAACAAATAAAACCCAGTAGTTCCATTAACGCTTGTCACTAAAGTTGTATAGTCTATATTTGATACTAATGGGTTGTAAACAATTAGTTCAGCTTCTCCTATACCAGTAAAATTACTAGAAATTGGTAAATCTGGTGCATTTCCATCTAATATTAATTCCGCATCTAAATTAATACTTTCATCGGGACTAGAACTAATAGGAAATACTGTCACTCTTAAAGGTTGATTAGATTCAATTTCTGATGATGGTATTAAGATCTGTTCTGTTCCATCGCTGAATAAGATGTTACCAACTCGTCTAAAACCACTCATTGTTTTTACCTCATTAATATACTTATTTTATTAATATTATAACCCCTATACTAAATTGATAGCTAACTTAACCAACTTAACTAACTTCACTAAATTAATTAACTTCAATAATTGTTTAAAACTACTAATCTCTCGCACAAATAATTTGACATTATTTCCCCTACCAATTTATGACCTTCTAAATTCCAATGACCTCCACAGGGAAGTGCATTATCAAAACCATGCAAACATTTACCTGTTTTTCTAGCCTCATTCCAAATAGGTCCAGCTAAATTATAGACTGGTATATTTTCCTCTTTCCCAAAATTTTTCAGTCTAATATCTGGGTAAAATAAATTTGGTACATTCAAAGATTTTTTCAAATTATCGCGCTGTTGAATATCAGGCAGCACTTGAGAAGAATGACTGACTGTTATCAGCATAAAATCTGCTTTTCTTTCATATACTTCATCTCGCATCAACTTAATTAAACCCTCAGTTACTTCCCAAGCTTCTTCCCAATCAGAATTTGGTTTTGGTTCTTTATAAAAATCTATATTAATTGCATTATAATCCTTGTTATACTGACGGCGTTTAGCATCAATATCTACCTTTCTAATTAACTGTATAATTCGGGAATTTTTTATTAACCAATATGGCAAGAAATCTACTACAGAAAAAGCATAACGATTTCTCTGCCAAAATTTCAAATTGCGGAATGACATATCTGCCACAAGTTGCCCGTCTTTGTAAACAAAATAAGGGCGTAAATGGTCGTGTTCTAAATTACGAAAATTGTTACTAAAATCATTACCTGGATAAAAAGCTAATATGACTAAATCTGGCTGATAATCCCAAACATGATGTCTTAAAGTCATTAATTCTTGCGCTGTTCCATAACCATTTACCCCAAAATTCATTACTTCTACTTTTCGGTTTTTTAAGGCAGGACATTGTTGTAAATTTTCCTCCATTATTGCACCATAAGTATCTTCTAATTTGACATTAAGTGCTTCTGTAAAAGAATCTCCTAATAAGGCAATTCTTAATCCATTTTCTGGTTTATTTTTACTTCTTTCATAATCGCGAAATCCGGCACTATTCATTTTTATTTCAGAAGGGATACCCTCCTCCTGCCAAAATGCTTTGCCATTAGGTTTTCCTCCCCAACCTCTGTACATATCTTTAAAAGTATGGAGAGGATTTTTATCTGCACCAATATGGGGTGCTGGATGTTCAATTCCTGCTATTCTTAATCCTATTTCACCTACTGTCAGAGTAAATACTAATGTACCTAATGTTAATCCTAAATTGATGGCTAAATTCTTTAGTTTTTTCATTATATTGGAGATTTGTTTGTTAATAAATTGATAGTTTCAGGTAGTAGGAAAGATGGGGAACATTCAATTCAACCCTTCTGGTTGTAGTCTCTCCCCACACTCGCCAAACTTCCCACACTCCCCCAGGGCTAATTCTTTGTCGTCAGACAATATTTACAACCCTATATTTTTTTGAGATCCTGTGCTTCCCAAACTTCCCACACTTCCCACACTCCCCACCCCCTCCTCCTTTTTTCTCTGGTGACAATAAATTGACCCTGCCCACACTCCCCTACTCCTACTCTCAATAAGAAGTGTTGACAATAGTAAATTTCTATAACCCTTCACACAACTTTTCAGAAATAATTTCTCCTGCTAATTTATGTCCTGTAGCATTCCAATGTCCTGTACACATTGCCGTATTTTTAAACCCATGAAAACAGACTGGATTTTCCTGAACATACTTATCAAAAGGTTTGACTAAATCAATTACAGAAAAATTATGAATTTCTCCTAAATTTTGCAGTCTTTTTGTCGGATATGACCAGTCTTGAATATCCATAATTTTCATATATCCTTCTCGCCATTCTTGATTTGGATGAACTTGCATCGGAGTCATCACTGTCGCTACTTTAAATTCTGCTCCTTTTTCTTGTACTTCTTTTGCCATAATTCCTATTAGTTCATCTGTAATTTTCCAAGCTTCTTTCCAAGTAGCATTCGGTGGTTCTCTAAAATTATTTGCTTGTACATTTTCAAAGTGTCTGGCAGCATTTTTCTTCCTTTGGTCTGCCTCTACTTTTTTGATAATCTGTAAAATTCTGACATTATTTATCAACCAAGTAGGTAATTTATCAACTGTTGTAATCATGTAGCGGTTTGCTTGACTAATAGTTAGTTGTCTAAAGGATAAATCTAATTCTAACTTCCCATTTTTATAGACAAAAAAAGGTCGGTAATGATTATTTTCTAACTTTCGAGAATTATCAGTAACATCATTGCCAATAAAAAAAGCTAAAAGCACAATATCTGGCTGAAAATCCCATACTTTTTCCCGGAGAGTTAATAATTGTTGAGCAGTTCCATAACCATCTACCCCAAAATTAATTACCTCCACTTTTTGACTTTCTAAATTAGTACATTTTCCCAATTCTTTCTGCATGACTGCCACAAAAGTTTGCTGATAAGAAACCTGCACTGCTGAAGTAAAAGAATCTCCAAGTACAGCAATTCTTAGAGTATTTTCTGGTTTAGCTTTAGTAATTTCCGGTCCTCTAAGACCATGACTATTAAACTCTAAATAAGCCTTCCCTTCATTCGTCCACCAACCAGAAACATTTGCTTTATATTCCCAACCTCTAACCGGATGAGGAATAGTATGAAATGTGGGATAAAATTCTGCATGGGTACTTTCCGGCATTTTTTTTAATCCCTCCAAACCAGCAATTCTTACTCCTACTTCAGCGATCGCTATTCCTACAGATAAACTGGCAAAAATCATAGTTAGATTTACTGCCAAAGCTTTTAACTTTTTCATTCTTTCAGCTAGAATTTTTTTTTCATTTAATCTTGTAGGTTGGGTTGAGGAACGAAACCCAACTTTAAAATTTTTCGGTAGTCCTAAATAGTAATGGTAGATGGGAATAAACAATGTCTAGCAAGGGAGCAAGATGCTCCCACGAACATTTGAATCTTGACAGACCACTGCTAATAATTATTAATTTCACCTACTACCTAAAGAATTTTTCTGATTACTGATTAAGGGATCTGTTCTTTGTTTTTTTCATACACTTTCCAAGATACTTTTTACTGAGGTATTGACTAATAGTTAATACATCAACAATAAAAAATTAATCTTTACCAGAAAACTTCAAAACTGCCACTACAGCATGATGTAAATAACCCATCATTTACAAAATCTTAAAAGCCTTACCAATTAATACCATTTCTCAAAAACTTTTCTATATTTTCTTGAGTAGGGAAATAGGGGAGTAATTTCAGTTATCAGTTATCAATACCTCTGGTTGAACCATTCGGATTGAAATACTGAATAAAATTTTTTTTCATCCCTTTGAAAGGGGAGGCTTCAGACCTTATTTTTTGGTGAGGGAGTAAGGGAGTGGGGGAGAAGTAAAAAAGTAAATAATTAACACATTAGGTGGTTAATAATTATCAAAAAGATTATTCAGTCCGTCTTAATTACTTAATAATTGAAGTTTCACCTAAGTATAGTATTAATGCCTGGTAATTAGCATAAGACTTTTAAGTTTTAATTTTTAACTTTTTAGTTTTGATTTCCGGGTAGCAGGTAAGCATTCAGCTATTAGCGGTCAGCAAGCCTCCTGCGGAGGAACTGCGTTAACAGCAAATAATGAATAATTCCTTATATGGTTAAAGGAGTATACTTTAATTGTAACTTTTAATTCTCCTTGGAGACTAATTTCTCCTTCATATGAGTGAGATAATAAACTGCAGCATTTATAGCTGACGGCTGGTAGCTAACGGCTGAATGCTTACCGTACCAGAACTAGAAGTCAAGGAAGAGAAGTACAGCAAGATTAAACAAAAAAACCTCTTCCTTTCTTCTGCCAGCATAGTCAGATTAAAACAAAGTATAAATAAACGGAGCAATTACAGAAGATTGACTCAGAATAATCAAAGCTCCTAACAAAACCAAAGTAATAATCAAAGGCAATAACCAATATTTTTTACGCTCTCCCATAAAACCCCAAAGGTCTTTGAGAAAATCTAATATTCCTTCAAACATTTAAAAAGGTCGCTCCATACTTTCTCTAGTTTTTAATTGACTTATTACCCGATAAGTTGAGGTTTCAGTATTAAATTGTCGCTCCATAGGGTCTTTTTTAAACATTCGCATAATCAAACCCATTGGCATAACTACAAGATAAAATACTAGCCCCATCCATAGGGGAGTCATTATTGTACTCAGGAAAATTCCCACCCGCATCCAAAACTTATAAACAGGTTCCAAAGTAGGGGGTGAAATAATTGCCAATACCAATAGAGGGGTAGCAATTACCCAAGGCCATGGAGGAGGAGGCCAATGTCTGTGGAGTAACGGTAGTAATAGACCAAATAAACCGCCAAAAACACCACCTACTATTAGACCAAACTCCCTGAGACCCTTCTTATCAATTTTCGGTATCTCGCGATCGCTCATTAGTTATCCATAATCAATATTTTGTTAACTTTTAACTCGTAGCAGAAAAGTTATCAAAAGTCAATGTAGGTTGGGTAGAAAGGTATTGTTAGGGCAGCTTTTCCGTAGGATAAACCTAACAAATATTTGTCGATGTAGGGTTTTTTTTATGGAAGACTTTCTGTGAAAGGGAAATTTCTCAATCTAATCTATTGGGCTATATTTATTTACTTGTTTCAACAAAATACCAGAAAATTGTCAATCTGTCAAACTTATAACAAAAATTTTCACTTATCTTCTTCCCAATCTTCAATTTTTAACCCTTCAATTCGTTTGAATTCTCTAACATTATGAGTAACTAATATTAAATCATTTGCTAAAGCAATAGAAGCAATTAAAATATCATTTGAGCTAATAGGTGTTCCTGCTTTTTCTAAATTTGCCCTAATTCTACTATAGATTTCTGCACAGGAATCATCAAATGGTAAAGATACAAACTGTCGTAAAAATAATAGTTGTATATTTAAACTCTTTTGAGGATTATTACTGCGTCTTGATCCATAAAATAATTCAGCTTTAACTATGGAACAAACGGCTATTTTATCTGATTCTATTCTCTGAAAATAATTATTTACATTAGAGTTTTTGTTTTTGAGATATACAATGCAAACATTTGTATCTAATAAATAAATTAGAGGATTATTGCTCATTGACAGAACCAATTAAATCATTATTCATTTCATCAGAAATTTCTAGATTATTAGTTGTAAAATATATGTCCGCGCAACTTCCAGCTAAATTCAATAATCCTGAATTATGAAGGGGGATATTAGCCTCTAGAAAAGCTGTTAAATCTACATCATTATTCAAATTTAACATCTCCTTAAATTCATCAAAATTAATCAGTCCTTCTAGAAAAGCTTCTACAACTAACTTATCAATGATTTTTTGAGATAAATCGCCCCATTTACTATAAACTTTTTCTGTTAGTTTCTCTGGGAGATTAATTGTGAGTTGCATAATTTCATTTCCTATTTAGATATTGTAGATTTGTTTGCTAGGTTGTCTTGCAGTAGCTGGATTAAGATTAAACTTGGTATCTACAAATTCCACAGAATTATAAGTATTAATCCACAAGTGAGCGCCACATTTTGCGGGTTTGTAAGGTCGATAGACAATATGGCAAGGACCGGGAATATATAAGTCATAACCATAATCGTTACGTTCACCGTCTTTAACAGACAGAACTGGTTCTAGTTTTTCTGGAGGTTTACCCTTGTTCCCTTTAATCTTGCTTTGATTAACATGAATCATTTTTGGTTTGGTAGGTTCTTGCTTGTGCCAGATACCTTTCGGACCACGCCGAGCCGGAATTATTACAGGCATTCCAGTTTCAGAAACTGGTATTTCCCAGAATCTACCATTTTTCTCAGCATCTTTGACTCTTCCCTGAGCTAATAAAACTAATAAACGTTGACGAGATATACCTAATAAAATAGATGCTTCTCTAGTACCCATGATTTTTTCCTCAACTGTTGTACAATAGTTAGAGTTTAAGAAATAAACTTACATTAATTATCAAAATTATCATAGTTTAAAAAGTTTTTGGGGAAGGGTGGAGCGATCGCTAATCTGTTATAGTCTTCCTTTTTGAATACCACAAAATTGTCAATCTGTCAAACTGCTGAACTGAAGGATTTTAGTGTAAGCGATCGCATATCCGTCCGCTACACAAAATTGTTAGACCAAATAGCAAAAGAGTCTAAAGGTTAGTATTTGATCGTGTATTAGTAATCTGAGTTAAGGGAATTTTATTAAGTTCGGAGAGATTGTTTGTACACTGATCAATAATTTTTTTCTCATCTGCTGATAACCAATCAAAATTAGTAGCGGTACATACTTCTTGCACAATCTCATAACGTCGAGCCATTAGTGATTCATCAACTTCTTTCCCAACACCAAATCCGTGCTGTGAAAGCGCCCAAATGACCATCACACAAGTACACTGAATTTTACCAAGTTCCTCTCTAGATAGCTGTGCACTGATATCTGTCTGCGCATTCTCTACAACTCCCCAAACTCCTCCTAGACAAGTCCCAATCACTGAACCAACTTGTGCACCTAGTAAAATGCCAACTCCACCTCCAGTTAAAACGGCAGAAGCGAAAGCTCCAATAGCTACGCCTAATGTTGTTCCAAGAGCAGCAAGGCCACCTGTAGTAGAACCTGTATATATCAAAAGTTCTCGAATATTAGTTTTCCTTCTTGTATTAGGTTGAGGATTTTTGATAACTGCATTATCTACATTTGAAGGTACAGCTACTTCGTAATAGAGTTCAGAAGCATTGTTGATAAAGTCCGTTATTGCATCATTAAGCAACTGAGACATTTGTAATACAACTTCCTCTCTTGATTTTTCTTGATTGTAATCAAATTCTGAAGTTTGAACAGTTATTGTCTGCCGACATTTATCTAAACACTGGAATATTAGATGACAAGCTGTTTTAACTTTATTTTGTTGGTGCTGTTGAAAAGCTAACAGACTTTTCCCAAATAACGAACTTTTATCATTAGGGAGACATTCTTTTATAGCACTATATATCTCTTCGACTCGATCTGGATCGTACCAATGAGCATCAAATATAAAGTGTTTGGATACACCGCAACTGCAAAGTGCCTCTTTCCATTGTTCAATTCGCCTTGTTCGTTCAGCAACTTTATCTAGCCTTGTAGTTGCTTGAAACTTGGAGATACCTTTATTAAAGAGAGCTACAACTCCTTTTTTAGCAGATACAACTAGCTCTATCTCTGCTTGATGAGATCCATCTGGTACTGTCTCTAAAGAGACTACATACAATATAACATCGCTTGATTCAATTGCCTCCCAAGCTTTCATTTCATAATCTAACTTTTTCTCTAATACTGAATTTAATTTCATTAAACCTTGTTGTACATAGAGGAGAGTATTTGCTTCTTGGAAACCAGGAGTATCAATAAAAACAGCCTGTAGCCCTTCATACTCATATGTAGCGCGTTTAACATCTTTTGTCACATTCGCTCGATCGTCTATTTCTCCTATTTCTTGCTTCATTAAAGTCTGGATCATAGTAGTTTTCCCAGTATTAGTGTGTCCAGCAACTGCAATTTTAATCAATTCAGACTTTGGCATTTTATTCATATTCTATAAATTTCTTGAGAACAATTGAGTCTAATAACAATTACTACATTAGTTGAGAGAACATTATCGGAATGGAGGAGAATAAATTAGTCCTGGCTCTTCTGGGTTGTTCCACAGGTTATTTAGCCCTCTTTTAATCGGAGTCGAAGAATTTGGACCTAAATTTCTCTCATATATTTCACCGTAATTTCCCACATGACGAATAATTCTTTGGGTATAATCTGGTTCAAGTCCTAAACGTGAACCTATACTATCCGCTGTTCCTTCTAGACCTAAAAAACGAATTATTTTGGGATCTGTACTAGCTTTCTTTTGCTCAAGATTATTTTGATTAATTCCTAATTCTTCAGCTTCTATCAGAGCAAATACAATCCATCGAACAATTTCAACCCACTGTAGATCACTGTCAATTACAGCCGGAGCTAAAGGTTCTTTAGATAAGATTTCCGGTAAAATAATATGCTCATCTGGATTTTTCAGTAAGTTCAAACTTGCAGCAAGTTGAGATATATCAGAAGTTACTGCTTGACATTCACCTGCTTCATATAGTCGATAGACATCCCTTTTATCTTGAAGTTGTCTAGTTTTAAATGTTAAGTTACGCTCCTTCTTTTCATCTTCCAAATTTTTTTTTGTAGTAGTTTCTGTTTCGACACAAATTACCTTACCATTTAAATCTCTAAGTGACTTTACTTCACTATTCTCTCGAACTAAAATACCTTGTCCATCATAAAAAACTATTGGAGCAAATTCCACATTAATTGATACATCCCTCTCTACAGTCCACGTTGTAGTATATGAAAGAACATCAATTTTTCCTGAAGAGATTTCTTCAAAACGTTCTTTAGTATTGAGAAACCGATACCTTATTGCATTGGGATTATCAAAAATAGCCGAAGCAATAGCTCTACATATATCTACATCAAAGCCAACAACAGACCTTTGTATTTGCTGAGAAATATTATTTGGAATGTTTTGATCATTGTCTAATTTTGTAATGTCAAGCTCCTCCAAGTTCACATAACTGAAGCCTGGCAAATCACCACTTACACCACAATTCAGCCATCCTCTTTCCTTAACCTGTTCCAAGATACTCTCATCTCCTAAAGTTTGAGTTGAAGAACAAGCATTCAACAGCAACAATATCAAGCCAAATAACCAAACATTACTGATATTTTCAAATTTCATAGCATTACTCCTTGCAACAGCAATACTTCAATTAATCAATAAAATATTTCATTTTATATCAACAGAATAACTATTCCTTTTCTCTTTTCCAAATTATAATTTTCTGATCTAAGCTCCCACTTACAATATAAATTTTATCTGAGCTAATATCAACTGAGCGAACCCATTCTGTGTGTTTTGATAGAGTTTTAAAGCTTCTTTTTGTACACAAATCCCATAGTTTTATTTGATCATCATTACTTCCACTCACAAGTAGTTTTCCTTCTTCCGAAATTGCTAAAGCATTTACTGGTTGAGAATTATGTTCCCCAATAAATTCCTCAGCTATTTCTGGTTGCTTTTGTGTGTTCCAAACTTTAATTTTACCATTATTTGTACCAAGAATAAGTTCATTAGTATTGGCTCTAAAAATCACAGAATTTATTGTCAAAAAATTGTTGTATGAAGATATTTCGTCGCCATTGTTCATAGTATATTGAGTATCTAAATTCCAGATTTTAATAAGTCTGTCATTTCCAACTGTAAATAAAGTTTGATCATCATTACCAAAAACTAGATCAAAAACCTGGCTCCCGGAATGCCCTGAAAAAATTCTGTAACGAAGTTCCCATTTATTTCCGTTTTCACTATTTTCCCAAATAAAAATCGTGTCGTCGCTACTTGCGGCAATGAGCTTCCCACTTCTGCTAATAGCAACAGACGATATATATTTTCTTTGCTTTTCAGGAAAAATTATGTAATCCTTGCTCCATCCATTCTTTGATGATTTGCCTGATTGCCATAAGACTACAGATCCATCTGTAGTGCCACCAACGAGATGACCTACTTCTTCATTTAGAGCTAAAGACCTAAATCCATTAAATTCTGTTTGGAGAGTTGGATAATCTTTTTTACCATCCAAATCTAAAATATAAATTTCAGAAGAATTACCAGCGCCTACTACTGTTTTATTTGAGTTATTAATGATTACAGAAAATACCTTAAACCCAAGGTCAAAATCTTTAAAAGAGTCATACTTAGGAAGGGTATAGTTTTTATTATTACAATTTCCTGGATTGTGGTTCAAAAAAATCCCTATTGGGACAATAAAAGAAACTAAGCCAATTAAGATTAAGATTATAATTTTAGCAGAAATTCGACGCCTTGAAGTCATTAGAAATAATACTTTAATATTAAAATTAAAATTATTTATTAATTTTAACCTGAGTTAGATGACTTACGGGATGACAAGCAAGCTACAAAATTGATTTAGTAATAGTTTCAGAGATTAGATTGAATTATTTTTAACTCAGAAAGATAGCTTATTCAGAATTAGAATCAGTTAGCGATATAATCATCAAATTATGGCCTTGCTGAGACATAATGACCAGTAGTTAAAGGTATAATCAAAAAACAAAAAATCTAATTTTTTCCTTGATATCTAATTCTAAAAATCATTACCATTCAGCAAAACCAAAATTACTTTTGACTGAATTCTAATCCAACTCAAACTCCTCTTTCCAAGACTCATCCTTTTGCCAAGGAATCTGCTGAGTCTTCGCCATCAAAAAATTTTCCACCACCAAATAATCCATCTCTGTCCGCATAAAACACCGATAAGCATCTTCGGGCGTACAAACAATAGGCTCACCTCTTACATTAAAAGAAGTATTCACGATTACCCCACATCCCGTCAACTTCTCAAAATGCCGAATCAAATCGTAATAACGAGGATTAGTCTCTTGATGAATAGTTTGAATTCTTGCCGAATAATCAACATGAGTAATTGCCGGAATTTCAGAACGCGGCACATTCAATTTTTCAATTCCAAACAACTGCTTTTGTTCCTCAGTCATCGGAATTAACAAATTCTCCTGCACCGGAGCTACCAACAACATATAAGGACTAGAATGTTCAATATCAAAATAATCTGATACCCGTTCCGCCAAAACTGAAGGCGCAAAAGGTCGGAAAGACTCCCGATACTTAATCTTCAAATTCATCACCGACTGCATTTTTTGATTCCGGGGGTCGCCAATAATAGAGCGTCCTCCCAAAGCACGGGGTCCGAATTCCATCCGACCTTGAAACCATCCGACAACATTACCGTTATCTAAAATTTCTGCTAGCCGTGGCATTAACTCCGAATCTGGCAAATATTCATATTTCGCCTGAATAGCATCCAGATATTCCCGAATTTCCCCATCTGCAAACTTCGGTCCGAGATAAGCTCCCTGCATCATGTCATTAGGAGCGCGACAAACAGGAGGTTTTGCCACAGAAACAGCAGAATTTCCAGACTCCACAGAAATTAATTCCTTTTCTGGAATATTCTCAACTACCTTTTCTATTACTCGTGGTTGGTCGTGATATTCGTACCAAATAGCTAAAGCAGCACCCAACGCTCCACCAGCATCTCCCGCTGCAGGTTGAATCCAAATATCTTTAAAAATTCCTTCTCGTAAAATCTTGCCATTCGCGACACAATTGAGAGCAACTCCCCCCGCCAAACAAAGGTAGTCAGCATTCAATTCTTTTTGCACCGTTCGACTCAGACGCAACACTACTTCCTCAGTCACTCTCTGAATAGAAGCAGCAATATCCATTTCTCGTTGACTAATTTTTGTTTCAGCTTTCCGAGGAGAACCGCCAAACAATTTATCAAACTTCTGATTAGTCATAGTCAACCCGGTCGTGTAATTGAAATATTCCATATTCAACCGGAAAGTACCATCAGCTTTTAAATCTATCAGATTATTTAAAATCAAATCTACATAATTAGGTTCTCCGTAGGGAGCTAAACCCATAAGTTTGTATTCCCCAGAGTTAACTTTGAAACCTGTGTAATAAGTAAAAGCTGAGTAGAGCAAACCCAACGAGTGAGGAAAATCTATTTCCCACTGGGGAGTAAGTTTATTTCCTTCTCCCAACCAAACCGAAGTAGTCGCCCATTCACCTACTCCATCCAGACACATTACCGCAGCGCGATCGAAGGGACTCGGAAAAAATGCCGAAGCAGCATGAGCTTGATGATGTTCGGTAAACATCAGTTGGGGAAGATGGGATGCTTTACACTGACCTAACGTAGAGAATTCTTTTCTTAAAACGGTTTTCAGATATAATTTTTCTTTTAACCAAATTGGCATTGCCATCAGAAAAGAGCGAAAACCTTTAGGAGCATAACTAAGGTAAGTTTCCAGAAGTCGCTCGAATTTAATTAAAGGTTTGTCGTAGAAAACTATTTGGTCGAGGTCGAGTAATTCTATATTCGCTTCTTTCAGACAATAGGAAATAGCATTTTTCGGAAATCTGGCATCGTGTTTTTTACGAGAAAATCTTTCTTCTTGAGCGGCGGCGATAATTTTTCCATCACATACGAGGGCGGCGGCACTGTCGTGGTAATAAGCTGAGATTCCCAGGATATTCATATCTGTAATTTTTTTCTCCTCACAAATGGCCTTTTATTTAGTCTAGGCCAATATTTGGTCAAATATCCTCAGATTATAGCGCTATGGGCAACTTAAAAGTCAAAAGTCAAAAGTCAAAAGTAATCCCTGACTGAGTTTGAGCATTTATAAGTGTCAAACACCTGTTTGCGTAGTGCTATATAGTTCAAAAAAGCATACCCTCAAAGCTTTTGAGCTAGGTTGATAAGCTTTGCCTATTATTGATAAATATTTTTTATATAAAAACTCTCTTGCTATCCGTCTTAATTATATGTATCTTAGAAATATGGAAGTCAAACAAAGTTAGGTATATGTCCAGTAGGACTTGAGAAAAGTAAATTAAAGGATCATTTTCTCAGACTCATTCAGTTAATAATTTAGGAGATGTTGAGAGTAAAAATTCTAAGCATCTGCCTAGGAAATAGCTGAATACTAATATCTTAATTATCAGGCAAAATCAGCGATCGCCTGTGGAATATTTGAATACTTTTTCTTGAGTATTATAGCTAATCAGCAACAGTAATTATTTATGATTAATTCCTGTTTGTGTTGGCTTAGTATGACCTAGGAAAGAATTTGGGAACTGAAAATTCAGTTAAAGATTACTTTTAACTTTTGACTTTTTGACTTTTGACTTGCGCGTAGCGCTATAACAATATATTCAGAAAAATTGGAGGTATAAAAATGCAAACTACTGTCAACAATTATCCTCAAAATTTAATTGATATCCTGCTACAACCTGGTCGCAACTTGATTAATAGGATAGATATTAATAATCCTAAATTTGCTCAAAAATTATGCCAATTAATTCCGGCTCAATGCCCCTTTGCCAGAGATGTTAAATTTTTGGGGCGTACAATTTTACAGATTCCACCTCTGTGCAAATTGAATCCTTTTTACTATGAAATAATTAGTTTACGTTTTCGGGCTTTAACTTTCTTAGCTGATGTTTGTTTAGAAGATATTACTCCTTATTGTTGAATGGAATTTTGCAGATTAGAGAACAGGTAATATAGCAACTCTAAATCATTTTTCCAAAATTTAAGAATAGATAAAAAATTTAAAAATCTTACCCTTGTTACCTTTTACTGAAAAATTAAGGTTTAAAGCCTCTCTTTTCAAGGAGAAAAAAGCGGTCGTTTCGGCTGCTCGCCGACATGAAAAGCGTTAGCGTTACCGTTAGCGTTAGCGAGAGCTACCGTAGCAAGAGGCAGCTCCTCTGCAAGAGGCAGCTCCTCTGTTAGGGCAGCTCCTCCGTTTGCGTAGTATTCCGAAGGAAAGGAGGCAAGAGGCAGCATGACCTAGGATGGGATGGCGAGGAGACCTCACCATATCCAATCTCCCCTTGAGAACAAAAAAATTCCTTTTAACCAATCCTATCCGTTATAAGAAGAGGTAATCAATAATTAATAATTATTCAACTGTTACTTTTTTACTAGATATTTTGTTCACAGCCTATTTAGGATTGCTATAGTGAGAAAAACATTTCGTAATCTCAGATTTATCATAAGTTTATATCCTAATCCCTCTGACTCTTGGTATAGTTATAAATTATGTTTAGATATGCGGAAAACTTTTTGAGGAATTAGGTTATAAATAATAAGTTTTTGGTAGTAGGAGATTGGGAAAAAAGCAAACTTTAAATTAGTCATAAAACCAACCTATAAGTACACTATCCATGCTATTAAGATAGAGTAGATTCCAGATTAATATCGTATAATTTACAGGGTAAATATTTTTTTGCTTGTTCCCTATTCTACTCCCTACTCTCCTACTCCTTAAAAAGACTTTTTCAGCAAGCTCTATTTAGGCTCCCAATCGTCAAAGACACTGTCATATTCTACTTTAAACCTCTAGGCAGATTCATCCTTATTCAGAAGTATTCACCTGATTCGGATGTTTGAATAACTCAAAGATGTGATTAATTAAGTTATTGAATTTTACTTGATATTCAATCTGAGGAGTCGATAGACCAACAAACGTCCAATCTTCTGTAGAAAACTGCCACTGCTGCTCTGTAAACATATAACCATAGGCATAAACACTCCGCAATTGGCAGGTGGGTAGCAATAGATTTTCAGAAAAATACACCTGCACTAAAACACATTGACAAGCCAGCATTCCAAGGTATTTTGGACAATAGACATTCAAATCAATTGAGTGAGGATCGAGTTGAGACTGAGTTTCCTCGTCCGTAAGCCACGGACTTAGATCGATAGTAGAGCCAGAAAACTCTGCTCTAAAAAGGACAGCTAAGTGAGCAATCTTACTGGCTAGTTCGGGGGTAATCGCTTGACTGCTTGCATTCATAGAGCTTTGTACAGGTTAAACCTTAATCCTAAATTTTTTAATTAATATAAAAATTCTTAATAAGAGAAGTCATGAAAATCTTTCATAAGGTAACATATATTTTCCCAACAGGCGATGATATGGAAAAATTTTTGAGTAAAAAGCTGATTAAGCAAAGAATTGAGGAAATGTCCAAAAAATAAGCCCAGTAAAGAATTCTTCTTCATAGGTAGTATATTGAAAAAATATTTTATTTGAGAAAAATTTTAATTGAAATAAAATATTAATAACGAATAACTATGCAATTATCCTTAGAAAATTTATGAGCAAATATGCAGAGGAGCTGAAAGCAACAGCTCAGGCAATGGTGGCCAAAGGCAAAGGTATTTTGGCCATGGATGAAAGTAATGGAACTTGTAATAAGCGGTTTGAGAAGCTTGGTATTCCAACGACTGAGGAGTATCGACAGGCTTATCGGCAACTTATTCTCACAACGCCAGATTTATCCAATTACATCAGTGGACCTATTCTCTATGATGAGACCATCCGACAATCGACAAAAGAGGGTGTCCCCTTCTTAAGAGTAATTACCGATGCTGGAATGATCCCTGGGATAAAAGTAGACACTGGGGCTAAGGATTTGGCAGGTCACCCTAATGAGAAAGTAACAGAAGGATTAGATGGTCTGCGAGAGCGCATCGCTGAGTATTATCAAATGGGGGCACGCTTCGCTAAATGGCGAGCCGTCATTACTATCGGTGACAGGATTCCCAGCCGTGCTTGTATTGAAGCTAATGCTCATGGCCTCGCTCGCTATGCTGCTCTATGTCAAGAAGGAGGACTTGTCCCGATTGTAGAACCTGAAGTGCTTATTGATGGTAATCACACCCTAGAGCGCTGCTTTGAGGTAACAGATGAAACACTTCATACGGTTTTCAATCATCTCTATACTCAAGGGGTTGCTTTTGACCAGATAGTTTTGAAACCTAGTATGGTGATTCCTGGTAAGGACTGCCCAACTCAAGTCAGTGTTGAGGCTGTCGCTGAAGCAACCATTAACTGTCTCCTCAAAAATGTCCCTGTAACTGTGGCAGGTATTGCTTTCCTTTCGGGAGGTCAATCTATAGAGCAATCCTCAGATCACTTAAATGCAATGAATGCATTGTTTGGCAGTCAGTGTCCTTGGCCTGTCACTTTCTCTTATGCTCGTGCTATTCAACAACCTGCACTTGATTACTGGAGTGGTGATAGTAGTCGAGTAGCTGAGGCCTCACGGGGTGACAAGGTAGCTGAAAGCTATATATAGAGGTGGACTTATCAAATAAGCTGAAGAATAGTTCAACTAAAATCCCACTATTATTGAGAATAGATGGGGGTGTGGTGCGTTCGCGGA
>NZ_JAAHGT010000669.1 GCF_010672385.1 Okeania sp. SIO2F4 | reverse complement strand
GGAGAGGGGTCGGGGGAGAGGTCTTCATTGATATAAAACTTGCCCACATTCTAAAGCTAGACGTGCTAGTAGATTGGCAAAATGTTTCATAACTGGCAACTTGTAGCATTTACAGGTCTCGTGACAGAATTTCCAGGTGCAATTTGAATGGGGTCGAGAATGGGAAATTCGTAATCTGTACTATTAGCAGTTTTGCCCCAGGTAACATCTACAATAGCTTGATGGTCTGTTGCTCTGATGGTGACTTTCCCCATTGGAGCTTCGTATTCACGCCCTTCTAATGCTTGGATGACGGCTTCAGTCTTGGTGGTTTTGGCATCGTTAGCTGCTGCTGCCAGTAAATGTAAACCAACGTAGGCATTTTGAGCATTGTAACTAGGGTAGCTGTTGTAGCGATCGCGAAACTTCTGGACAAAGTTACGATTAATTTCTGTATCTGGAGTTTGCCACCAGTAACGGGTGCCTACCCACTGAGCAATAGGCATTTCTGCTCCCAATGCGGTTAATACTTCCATTGCTGCTCCCAATTCCATATACACTGGGAATTTGGCAAACAGACCAAATTTATTTGCCTGTCTGACAAAGTTGACTAAATCATTTCCCCAAAGGCTACACCATATTGCATCTGCGTTTGATTCTGTCAGAGTGGTAATAAAGCTGTTGTAATCTTCTGCACCCAATGTGGGAAAGGCGGTTTTGTCTAAAAATTTAATGTCTGGTTGACGTTGCTGGACAGCTTTTTGGAAAAAATCCCAACTTTGATGTCCGAAAGCGTAGTCAGGTCCGATGGTTGTCCATTTCAGATATGGTGCTTTGGTTGCGATGTCTGCTCCTGCGGTGGCGTTTTGGGCACCGTTGATGCTGCACCGGAAAATGTATTTATTGCATAATTCTCCAGTAATTTTGGGGGTCGCTGCATGAGTCACCATTAACACTCTGTCTAATTCTGGTAGGGTGGGTACGAGAGCTTCAGCATTGCCGGAACTGTCGATACCAATGAGAAAGTCTACATTTTCTTCTAATACCAATCTGCGGGCGGTTTGTACTGGGTCGCCTTCGTGTTCAAATATGACTTCTACGGTGCGACCATTTATGCCACCATTAGTATTGATTTCTGTTAATGCGAGATTGATGCCATCTCTAGCAAATTCGCCGTAAGTAGCAAAACCTCCTGTGAGGAGGTACATCGCGCCAATTTTTACGGGTTGGTTGTTGTCAGTTGTGTTGTTGGCAGGGGTGCTACAAGCGGCTAGTATTCCCACTCCTGCTAAACCCAGATGTTTGAGAAATTTCCGCCGTGGATAGCGGGGATAAAATGAGTTGAATTTTAACATTTGATATGATTAATTATATTTTATATAGCAATTCCCATACTGGATAACAACGGAAAGCGCTGTAAAATAATTTTATTTTAATTAGATTTTTTTAGTATTAGTTAAAATATTAATATTTTTTGATAAAAATTAACTCTTATTCATGGATGATAACTATAGACAACGGGTAATTCAATCACAAATTCTGTACTCTGACCAACTACAGAATTACAATAAAAATTTCCCCCATGCTTTTCAACTATAATTTGATAACTCAGAGATAATCCTAAACCAGTACCTTTTCCCACAGGTTTAGTTGTATAAAAAGGGTCAAATATTCTCTTTTTTACTTCTGCTGGTATTCCTAGTCCGTTATCCATAATATGGATAGATATATAGTTTTTATTGATAGCTTTGGTCTTGATTTTTATTTGAGGTTTAGTAGAAAAAAATTTAGATTTTAATTTTTCCCATGACATTTCTAAAGCATCAATACCATTAGCCAAAATATTCATAAAAACTTGATTAATTTGACTTGCTAAACATTCGACTAATGGCAAATTACCATATTCTTTAACTATCCGAATTTCTGGATATCCTGCCTTAGGTTTAAGGCGATGTTGCAAAATTAGTAGGGTACTATCTATACCTTCGTGAATATTAACTTGTTTTTGTTTAGATTCATCGTGACGGGAAAAGTTGCGTAAGGATAAAACTATTTCTTGAATTCTTCTAGCACCTTCTTCCATAGAATTCAGCAAACTAGGAAAATCTTCTCTGATAAAATCTAGCTCTATTATACTGTGTCTATCTCTAATTTCAGCTACCGGATCTGGATAATATTGCTGATAAAGGTTGAGTAAATCTAATAAATCTTCTGCATAATCTCTGGCGGGTGAAATATTGCCATAGATAAAGCTAACAGGGTTGTTTATTTCATGGGCAATCCCAGCAACTAACTGACCTAAACCTACCATTTTTTCATTCTGAATTAATTGAGCTTGAGTTTGTTTTAACTTCTGAATAGTTTGCTCTAAGTCTGTATTTTTTTCTTTTAATTCTTGGGTTCTTTCATCAACTTTGAGTTCGAGAATATGATTGTAATTAGATAATTCCTGATATGAGCTGTTTAACTGTTGAATCATTTGATTAAAAGTTTGAGCTAGAAAACCAATTTCGTTTTTAGTTAATACTGGCACTTTTTGAGTTAGATCGCCTTTACTTACTAACTTAGCTGTATGAGCGATCGCTAAAATTGGTCGTACAATTTGACGACCTAATAACAACATAGCTACTGCCATCACTAAAGCTAATGTCAAACCAATTAGCAAAATTGAACTAGCAAGATGACGAGCAGGTGCAAATGCTTCTGTTTGTTCTATTTCTGCTAATAATGCTAAGTCTTGATATTCCAGCCACCGATAAACACCAATAACTGGTACTCCTTTATAATTTATATACAACCCTTGGCCATTCTTGCCATTAATAGCAGCATTAATAGCTTGACTACTAATGCCATCAGGAAATTCCTCTGAACCAAATTTTGTAGCTGAAACAAATACATTTCTCCTCGACAAACTACTACCAATATTTCCTACTAAATAAGTTTCAGCTGTTTCTCCTAAACCTGCTTGCTCGCGAATAATACTATCAATTCTGTCTAAGTTAAGATGGGTAGCAAACATTCCTAGTTTCTTACCATTTTCACTGAGAATAGGGATAGCAAAGGTAATCATAGGTTTACCTGTTTCAGCAGAGCGGTAAAAGTTTGATATTAAGTTATCTGTGGGAGATTTTGTTACTTCGCTATATTGAACTAGAGGTTGATATTTGCCTACTTTCTTGGAATTACTGGAAACTAAAATCCTGCTACTTCTGCTTAAAATAAAAATTTCTTGTAAGCTGTCAATATTATCAGCAAAAGATTTTAAAGAAGTCTGTAGTGAAGCTTGAGATGATTCATATTCTGGAGAAGATTTTTTGCTTGTTAGTAGTATTTTTGCTTGGTTATTAATTTCTGGCAACTCGGCGAGCGCTATGATATTTTTTCGTCGATCTAATACCCAGAAATTAAGTTCCTTTTCTTTAAGTTGAGCAGCAAAGTTCAGGCGATCGAATACTGATTTTTTTAAAGATTCTCGTGCTTGACTAAAAGTCGTATATCCGACAATTGATATTGTCACTAGGGATAAAACTAAAAAAGAACCTACGATTTGAATTAGGAGGCTTTTTTTCCAAAAGTACATGATTCTATCTCCACATTTTTGACTTTGCCACATTATATTTAACTTTGAGTTTTCCACTGAGAAAATATTTCTTGAATTTGGTTAATGGCTATATCAGTGGCCTCAGTTGGTGATAAACCTTCAATTAACACTTGCTGCATCGCCTTACTCCAAATGTTTTCTGAATGTACTTGAGAATAAGCATGATTCCTAGAATTATCAAATAAACGAGTTTGATATTCGCTAAACTGTTTAGATGCTACAGAAATATGAGGATCTTTTGAATTGCTCCAGAATGGGTCTTGCCATAGTTGGGGCATAATTGGAAAATAGCGACCTTTTGCACCTTTAATGTAAGCTCCTAAATTTTCTGGCTGTACTAAATATGATAAAAATTCTTTTGCCAATTTGGGATGAGCAGAAGATGTAAAAATTACAGGTTGTTTGATAGATACTAAAGATATAGGTTTGGCTCCATTAGGATTATTGGGAAACTCAATAGTTCTCATTTGATTCAAGTAAATTTCTTCATCTTCTCGTTGGGAACCAGGAATCGACATACTTGGGTTAATTGTCATTAAAGTCTTGTGATTGAGGAAATTAGTATTATTATCAGAATTTCGCCAATTAACTGCATTAGGTGGCACATATCCATTTTTATAAAAGCTGGTATACCAGTCTAAAATTTCTATAATTTTCTGTCTTACTGCTGGTTTATCTATTTGTAGTTTGCCCTGTTTATCTAGTATTTGTAAATTGTTAGCCTCCAAAATTTGTTCAAATACAATAGAAGTATCTGTAGCATCAATAGACATAGGTAAACCTAAACCATAAATATTAGTTTGGCCTTTTTGACGTAAATTTTTTTGTGCATTTTGCCAAAACTGCCAAAATTCATCCCAATTTTTTGGTATTTCTTCTCCCAAATTTGCCTCACGAATTAAATCATGCCAGTAGTGAATATGGAGACTTTGCTGCATTATTGGTACTGCATAATTAGAATATTTAGACTCAACATTGTTGTACAAATAAACATAATTCAAAATAGTATCGCTGTATAAATTTTTTACAGGTTCAATTACATCTGAAGCATCTACTAATTTGCCCTCCCAAGCCCATTGAGGAATCAAAGTAAATTCTCCAATCTGAGAAAAAAATATATCTGGTGGTTTACCTGCTCCTAGAGCATTAGTACCTGCTTCTAAAATGTCATCTGTACTAAAAAATGAAATTTCAACTTTGTTGTTAGTTTTTTCTTTCCAGTCAGCAATAACTTTTTGTAGAGCTTCATCTTGCTCTGGGTAAAATCCCCGATTCCACCAAATCGTTAAAACTGGATCTGAGTGAGGTTGTTGGGGAGAATTTTGAGTTTGATTGGAGCTACAAGTAACTAATATTAAACTTAGTATGAATAACAAAATTATTGCTAAAAATTTATGTCTCATAATTATCATCGAGTTTAAAGATTATTCTTTTTCCTTAGTTTTCCACTGAGAAAATATTTCTTGAATTTGGTTAATAGCTATATCGATGGCCTCAGTTGGTGATAAACCTTCAATTAACACTTGCTGCATCGCCTTACTCCAAATGTTTTCTGAATGTACTTGAGAATAAGCATGACTCCTAGAATTATCAAATAAACTAGTCTGATATTCAGTAAACTGTTGAGATGCGACAGAAATATGAGGGTCTTTTTTATTAGTCCAAAAAGGGTCTTTCCATAGTTGAGGCATAATCGGAAAATAGCGACCTCTGGAACCTTTAATGTAAGGTCCTAAGTTCTCTAGTTGTACTAAATATGATAAAAATTCTTTCACTAGTTTAGGATGAGAAGAAGATGTAAAAATTACAGGTTGTTTGACAGATACTAAATATGTAGGTTCTGCTCCATTAGGATTAGCGGGAAAATCTATAGTTTTCATTTGATTCA
>NZ_JAAHGT010000668.1 GCF_010672385.1 Okeania sp. SIO2F4 | reverse complement strand
GAGCTGGAGTGTTTGATAATAAACAATTCTCAAGCACTGTGGAAGGAACACCACAGGGAGGGGTAATTAGTCCTCTACTAGCAAACATCGCTCTACACGGTATGGAAGAAAGGTTAACGGAATTTGCCAAGACCTTAGATATGAGGAATCATAAAGGTCATCAGCTAGCCTGGAAAAGCAAAGTACAAAGCCTTTCTCTTATACGCTACGCAGACGACTTCGTTATCCTGCACGAAGACATCAAAGTAGTGTTAAAAGCAAAAGCCGTAATACAGGAATGGTTAAACCAGATAGGATTAGAACTAAAACCAGAGAAAACCAAAATTGCCCACACCTTAGAAGAATATGAAGGTAATAAACCCGGATTTAATTTTTTAGGTTTTACAGTCAGGCAATATGAGGCCAATTCAACCAAACAAGGATTTAAAACGCTGATTAAACCATCTACCAAGAGTATTAAAACTCATTATCGGAAACTGGCGGGTGTATGTGACTCCCACAAAACTGCCCCTACTAACGCGTTAATAGCTAAGTTGAATCCGATAATAAGAGGATGGGCTAACTACTTTTCCACTGTAGTCAGTAAAAAAGTGTTCAGCAAAATGGATAAGCTTTTATATAATAGGCTATGGAGATGGGCAAGTAGAAGGCATCCAAATAAGTCGGCTAAATGGGTGAAGAGGAAGTATTTTCCTAAAGTTCAAGATACCAGAAACTGGGTATTAAACGAAGGGAAACATATACTAAACCTACACTCAGATGTACCTATAATACGGCACACCAAAGTAAAAGGTAATAGGTCAGCCTATGACGGTGACTGGACTTATTGGAGTAGCAGAATCGGTAAACATCCAGGCGTAAGGAAAGAAGTCACAACGTTACTTAAACTACAAAAAGGTAAATGCGCATTTTGTGGATTAACCTTTAGCCCAACTGACCTTATGGAAGTTGACCACATCGTTCCTAGGTCTGAAGGCGATGACAACACCTATAAAAATAAACAGGTGTTACACCGACATTGCCACGACGTTAAGACTGCCAAAGATTTGAAAGCAGTTAACTATGTTTGACTCATCAAGTCCAAGGTGGGATTTTAAGGATGTGCCCATGACAAGGGACATCTAAGAGGGGAGCCGTGATGAGGTGAAAGTCTCACGTCCGGTTCTGAAGACGAGTCGGGTAGGGTAACTTACCTGGCTTAGTTTAACAAATGGATTCTCGGAGCAACAAAATTTTTTGGATTTATCTGTCCTTGTCCTGTCAAAGTTTTCGACAATAGTCATTTAGGGGAAGCCAATGAATGGCTAAAGGCTTAATAGTCTTTTGTGTTGAAAAATCTTATCGCAGTAAATATTACCCGTAAGGGAAGTTTTGAGAGAAAAAATAAACGGAAGTAACTTTTTTGTTATTTCCGTTTTGTCATAAAATGCTAAATTTTCTTCTGGTTGAAAATTATTTAATAGATTTATTGTAGGGTAAATCTAACAAAGGGATAGGGAACAGAGCAGAAGATGTAGCTATTTCCCACCATAGTAGTTAGTAATCAGTATTTAGAGGGTAAGGAAAAAAGCTTATATTGTAGTATTTTTTGTGGAATTTGTATCAAAATTATTTATTTGGTTTGTTTGATATTTTTATATATATTAGATTCACTTTATTAGGACTATTAGGACTTACGCAGTACAAGGTATTTTCGTCATTGCGACCGACAGGGAAGCAATCTCAAATCCGTGGTTTTTCGTACCTTATGCTTCAGTCGTGTTTATTATACTTAACTGATAGGCAAATCGCTATATTGTAAACTTATATCATTTTAAGTAGGTAGGCGTGAATAAACTTCACTATGCAACAAAATGTTTATGCAGTCCAAACTTTTGAGATTGCTTCCTTCCACTCCGTTCCAGTCGCAATGACATAGCGACATTTAATTACACTTGGCTACTTAGGTAAAATATTTATAATTAGGCTCGTTATTGTAAACTTATATCATTTTAAGTAGGTAGGCGTGAATAAACTTCACTATGTAACAAAATGTTTATGCAGCCCAAACCTTTGAGATTGCTTCCTTCCACTCCGTTCCAGTCGCAATGACATAGTGATATTTAATTACACTTGGCTACTTAGGTAAAATATTTATAATTAGGCTCATTGTTGTGCTTTGGCGCCAGAGAAATATGTGGAGCGCTAAACCGCAACAACAAATTATGATATTACCGAAGTTAGGATAATATTAAACAAAAAATTTAAACAAATTATTATGAAGCAAATTGTAGAATTTCCTCTAGAAGATGGTGACTCTATTCTTATCGAAGTAGATGCGCCTCCCCAACCAGTTGATGACCGTATTGGCAGAGTTGATGATGTAGCTCGGAAGGCTAATAAAAGCTTTGATGCAGCCATGGAAAAAATTAAACCTGTGGCTAATACTATTATTAAAAAAGTCAGAAGTATGAATGAACCTGCTGATGAAGTAGAGGTGAAATTTGGGATTAAATTAAGTGCTGAAATGGGAGCAATTATTGCTTCTGGAGAGGCAGAAGTTAACTATGAAATTACTCTGAAGTGGCATAATAAATAATGACTACAATACTTAACTTTGACCGCTCTATTGTCAGAATTTATTCTCAGTCAAACCAAGTAAAAGGAGCCGGTTTTTTAGTATCTGAAAATCAAATTCTGACTTGCGCTCATGTGGTAGCTTTGGCATTAGGCATCAATGGTAATACTGCTGAAATGCAAACCACAGAAGTTAAGTTAGATTTTCCTCAAGTTGCACCAGGGAAATTTATGACAGCTAAAGTAATTTTCTGGTTGCCTGTTAACCCACAGGCAGCTTTAGAAGATATTGCTGTTTTGGAATTAACAACTATTCCTAATAATATTTCCCCAGTGCGGTTGATGACTTCTGAGGAATATTGGGGGCATAATTTTCGTGCTTTTGGGTTTCCCAAGGGTAAGCAAAATGGTGTCTGGGCCAATGGCGTGTTACGGGGTGGTACTGCTAATGGTTGGGTCCAACTAGAGGATATTGACAACACTGGTTATGCTTTGCAGGAGGGTTTTAGTGGTACTCCTGTTTGGGACGAATCTTTGGAGGGTGTAGTGGGAATGGCCGTTGCTGCGGAAAAACAACAACTGGATACTAAGGCAGCATTTATTATTCCTACTAATTTATTGATGGCAGCATGGCCTCAGTTGCAGGAGCGGTTAATTGCTAGTTGTCCCTATAAAGGTTTGTTTGCTTTCCGGGAAGGTGATGCGGAATACTTTTTTGGGCGGGAGGCGATCGCCGGGCAGCTTATGGCAGCAGTGGCACGACAACAATTTGTGGCGGTTATTGGGCCTTCTGGTAGTGGTAAGTCTTCGGTGGTGTTTGCGGGGTTAATTCCTCAGTTGCGCTCTCAGGGGAATTGGCAAATTGAACAGTTTCGCCCAAAAGCTCATCCTTTTGATGAAATGGCTCGTGCTTTGGTTCGTTTCAAGCAACCAGAAAATAAGGAAACTGTACAAGAGATAGAAGCTTTGCAACTTTCTATGTTGTTGGAAGAAAAAGAGTCAACTTTATCAACATGGTTAGCTTCTATTTTGGAGAAACATCCAGGCAGTCATTTGTTGTTGGTGGTGGATCAATTTGAAGAAATTTACACTCTTTGTACTGACGGGGAAAAGCGGGTATTGTTTCTCGAAAGGTTGCTTAATGCAGTGGCAAATATTCCAGACTTGACTTTAGTTATTACTCTGCGGGCTGATTTTTTGGGGTATGCTTTGTCTGACCGTTCGTTGGCGGATGCTTTGCAGGGAACGCTCCCCCCTAACCCCTCTTTCAAAGGGGGGAGTAAGAGGAGTGTGACTTATTTTTTGGGACCGATGAATAGTCAGGAGTTGCAGTCTGTTATTGAATTGCCTGCGCAAAAGTTGGGGGTCCAGTTGGAGTCGGGGTTGACTGAACGGATATTAAAGGATGTGGAGCGATCGCCTGGTAATTTGCCTTTGTTGGAATTTGCTCTGGAGCGTTTGTGGGGTAAGCAAAGCAATGGTCAGCTTACTCACGAAGGTTATGAGGAAGTGGGAGGAGTTGAGAAGGCGTTGGCAAGTTATGCGGATGATGTTTATGAAAAGTTGACTGACGCAGATAGAGAAAAGACGGAACGGGTGTTTATTCAGTTGGTGCAACCAGGGATGGGAACTGAGGATACTCGCAAGGTGGCGACTCGTGCTGAGGTGGGAGTAGATAATTGGGATCTGGTGAGGCGGTTAGCTGATGGTCGGTTGGTGGTGACGGGGCGGGATGAAACTGGTGAGGAAACGGTGGAGGTTATCCATGAGGCGTTGATTAGAGAATGGGGAATGTTGCGGGGATGGATGGCAGTGAGTCGCGAGTTTCGGGTTTGGCAGGAAAAGTTGAAGGGTAGGTTGGCAGAATGGGAGGATAAGGGTAAGGATGATGGGGCATTGTTGCGGGGGTTGCTTTTGGTGGAAGCAGAGAAATGGCATCAGGAAAGGTTGTCGGAGTTGAGTCAAGAGGAGCGGGTTTTTATTCAGTTGAGTTTGGCGTTGCGCGATCGGGAACAGAAACAACGACAGCGTGGGAGGCAGTTAACTGTTTTGGGGTTGACGGTTGGTTTGGTTTTAGTTTCTGGGGCGGGGATATGGTCAGAGTTGCAGAGGCGTCAAGCTGTTGAAAGTGAGCAAAGAGCTATTATTAGTGAGAAAAATGCTGATATGAGAGCTGAAATAGCTACTTTAGAATCCCGTTTCGATGAAAGTTTAGAGACACAGTTAGATATCATCAGACTTGGGAAACAATTAAAAAAACTGCAAAATGATCGTCAAATTAAACCTGACATACCTTTTAGGACAGCAGGAATATTGCAGGAAATGACAAACTGGCGGGAGTATAAGCGCTTAGAAGAGCATCTGCAACCAGTCATCAGTGCAGAATTTAGCCCTGATGGTGAGTTGATAGCTACTGCAAGTTTTGACAAGACAGTGAAACTGTGGAAACGAGACGGTACTCTGGTGAAAACTCTCTTAGGGCATCAGGGTTCGGTCATCAGTGCGGAATTTAGCCCTGATGGTGAGTTGATAGCTACTAGAAGTGTTGACAAGACAGTGAAACTGTGGAAACCAGACGGTACTCTGGTGAAAACTCTCTTAGGGCATCAGGCTGAGGTCAAAAGTGTGGAATTTAGCCCTGATGGTGAGTTGATAGCTACTGCAAGTTTTGACAAGACAGTGAAACTGTGGAAACCAGACGGTACTCTGGTGAAAACTCTCTTAGGGCATCAGGGTTCGGTCATCAGTGCGGAATTTAGCCCTGATGGTGAGTTGATAGCTACTGCAAGTTTTGACAAGACAGTGAAACTGTGGAAAGCAGACGGCACTCTGGTAAAAACTCTATCAGGGCATCAGGGTTCGGTCTACAGTGCAGAATTTAGCCCCGATGGTGAGTTGATAGCTACTGCAAGTGCTGAC